>JBGVHY010000181.1:0-2216 GCA_045122755.1 Acutalibacteraceae bacterium
ATATAGTAATTTGTCAACTTTTCAATCCTTGGCGGCTTCGGCTTAATTTTTTGTATTCTTCGGTTGAAATTATTTTTTATTTTGATATAATTATAATATGGAAATGGAGAGGAATTTTTAAGATGTTAAAACGATTTTTAAAGTATTACAAACCGCATAAAAAGATATTTGCGCTTGATATGGGTGCTTCTTTTTTTGTATCTGTTATCGGTATTTTCTACCCGATTGTAACAAGAATGATGCTTAATGACCTTATCCCGAATCGAAAATATAAGGAACTTATTATTTTCGCGGTAATTCTGCTAGGGCTTTACTTTATAAGAATGTTGTTAAACTATTTTATACAGTATCAGGGTCACGTTATGGGTGTTAAAATGCAAGCGCAAATGCGCCGTGATATGTTTGTTCACCTTGAAAAACTGCCGTTTTCGTTTTATGATAACCACGAAACGGGTAAAATTATGTCAAGAATGACAAACGATTTGATGGATATAAGTGAACTTGCTCACCACGGCCCTGAAAATCTGATAATTTCGACATTTACTATAGTAGCATCATTTATCTATCTCGCAACTATCAATTTATGGCTTACTCTTATAATTTTCGCCGCTGTCCCCGCACTTGTCGCAATTTCTTTTCTACTTCGGAAAAGGATGAAAGCGGCTTTTAAGGAAAGCAGAGTGGCGATAGCGAAAATCAATGCGTCACTCGAAAGCAGTATCTCGGGCATCCGCGTAACTAAAGCTTTTACCAATGCAGACAAGGAAGAAGAAAAATTTGAAAGCGGCAATGAGCATTTTGTAGCTTCACGAAAAGAAGCTTACAAAGCAATGGGGCAGTTTCATTCGACTACCACTTTCATCACTGATGTATTTAATGTAATTGTACTTATCGCAGGCGGTCTTTTCCTTTATAATGATGTAATCAACTTCGGCGATTACTCGGCTTTTATCGTTTCGGTGAATATTTTCCTAAGCCCTGTAAGAACGCTGATTCAGTTTATGGAGCAGTACCAGAACGGTGTTACGGGATTTGAGCGTTTTCTCGAGATTATTGACGCTGAGCCTGAAAAGGAAAAGAAAGACGCAAAAGAGTTGGGGCAAGCCGAAGGACATATTGAACTGCGACACGTCACTTACAATTATAATGAAGAAGGCGACGTTCTCAAAAACGTAAGCCTTGATATAAAGAAAGGCTCAACCTTTGCGCTGGTCGGTCCGAGCGGCGGAGGTAAAACTACCATCTGCCACCTCATCCCGCATTTTTATAATGTTGAGTCGGGTGAAATTTTTATCGACGGGATTGAAATTCACGATATCACAAACGATTCCTTGCGCAGAAATATCGGCATCGTTCAGCAGGCCGTTTATCTTTTTAATTCGAGTATCCGCGATAACATTCTTTACGGCAGGCTTGACGCATCCGAGGAAGAAGTTATCGAAGCGGCTAAACGTGCAAACATTCACGATTATATAATGAGCCTTGAAAACGGATATGACACCGTTATCGGTGAGCGCGGCGTGCGTCTTTCCGGCGGTCAGAAGCAACGCTTGAGCATTGCGCGTGTATTCCTTAAAAATCCGCCGATTCTTATCCTCGATGAGGCTACAAGCGCACTTGATAATACGACTGAGATCCTTATCCAACGTGCTCTTGATGAGCTTTGCAAAGGCAGAACAACGCTTGTTGTTGCCCACCGCCTTTCAACCATCAAAAACGCTGATGAAATTGCGGTAATCTCAGACGGCGAGGTAGTCGAGCAAGGCACTCACGTCGAGCTTATAGAAAAACAAGGCATCTATCAAGACCTTTATAACCTGCAATTCAGAGATGAAGAGAAATAAATAAAAAATCATGTGCCATAGAATTGCTATGCTCATTAAAATATTTTAAATCCACAAATCAATTGAATTTTCGCAATGATTTCACCGAAGATTCGCAATTGCTTTTGATCTATTATGCGTGTTATACTTTTAACATAAAATTTCAAGCAAAGCACAGTTTAGTATTAAAAAGCTTGGGTTAGTTTTTATCATTAATAATGATTTTGCTACTAATTTTCTTCATATACTTTCTCTTAAAAACAGGTGCAGGAATTATCCTGCGCCTTGTTTCATTTAATGCTTTTTTCTTTTTAAATAAGATTTGCTATGTTTTTCTTTCTTCTTATTAAGATTTTTCTCAACTGTTTTATAAATTGCAACCGCAATAATCAA
>JBGVHY010000182.1:0-4061 GCA_045122755.1 Acutalibacteraceae bacterium
ATTTAACAATTAGGTTAAATGTTAAATGAGGAGCAAAAAAATGGGACTGCAGAACACATTAAAGGCGCTTGCCGACCCGATACGGCGCGAGATACTGAATATGCTGAAATCGGGACGTATGAGTGCGGGCGATATAACCGAGCATTTTGATGTAACAGGCGCATCAATTTCGCGGCATTTATCGGTGCTGAAAGACGCTGACCTGATACACGACACGCGTGAAGGTAAATTTATTTTTTATGAGCTTAATACCTCTGTGCTTGAGGAAATTATGCTTTTTATTACTGACCTTAAAGGAGAAGATTGATATGAAAAAATTCAACAAAACACAGCTTATAATCACATCGGTAGTTATTTTACTCCCTATCGTTGCGGGACTTATAATGTGGAACGATTTGCCCGACATTATAGCAACACATTGGGGTGCTGACAATCAGCCGAATGGCTTTAGTTCAAAGGCATTTGCCGTTTTTGGACTTCCTACAATTATTCTTGCGCTTCACTTACTTTGTGTGCTTGGTACATCATTTGACAAAAGACGTGAAAACCATAACAAAAAGATGCTTTCACTCGTTTTGTGGATTTGCCCGATTATATCATTACTTTGTATGTCACTCACCTACGCTTATGCGCTTGGTGCTGATGTGAATATCGGTTTCTACATTCTACTCTTTATGGGAGTTTTGTTTATAGTTATGGGCAACTACTTACCTAAATGCAGACCTAATCAGACTATCGGAATTAAACTCCCTTGGACTATAAATAACGACGTGGTTTGGAATAAAACTCACCGAATGGCTGGTCCTATATGGGTACTCGGCGGTATAATAATCACAATTACAGCGTTCCTCACAAATCCTTGGATATTTTTTGGCGTTATTATACTGATGATTGTTCTGCCGATAGTTTACGCATACACTCAGCATAAGAAGCAATAAAAATTTTACCCCGAAAGATTGATTTCTTTCGGGGTATTTTTATTATAATCACTCTTAGTTAGTTATATTTCAAACGGTAAAAATGCAACGGCAACTGCAATGATAATTGCAGGCAGTAAATTTGCAACGCGGACTTTTTTGCCCCATACCAGATTTAAGCCGACGCAGAAGATAAGAATTGACCCGATAAGCGAAAGATTTGACAATGCACTTTCGGTCATAATCGGTTTAATAAGCGTTGCAAGTGCGGTAACTAAGCCTTGCAGAAGCGCCACAGGAATTGCCGAGAAGACACAGCCTTTTCCGAGCGAACAGGTTAGCACCATTATGATAATCAAGTCAAGCACCGCTTTGACAGCAAGTACTGAATAATCACCTGAAATGCCGTCTTGTATCGCGCCGACGATAGCCATAGCGCCGATGCAGATGGTAAGCGACGAGGTAACAAAGCCTTCAACGAAATTTTTATCCTTTGCGTTGCCTGTTTTTACTTTCAGCCACTCGCCGAAACGCTCAAACCAACGCTCAATATTAAGTATCTCGCCTATCAGCGCACCGAGTGCAAGGCAAATGACAATAAACATACCTTTTCCGCTTGTTACGGAACTGCCGTCAACCGTAAGCATTTCCTCGAGCGCACCGCCGATACCGATAAACAGAACACAGACACCGCAAACCTTTGTGAGTGCATCCTTATGATGTTCTTTTATCAATTTGCCGCCAAGCAAGCCTAAAAGTCCGCCTAATATCACCCCGCCGATATTTATAATTGTACCGAGTCCTATCATTTTTTAATTTCCCTCTTTAAAATTCTTTCTAAATTATTATAACACCTTAACCACACGCGGTCAATTAAATTTTTAAGCAAGAAAATCCTTTGCTTTTGCAAAGGATTTTCTCTAAAAGCTTAATTGCAAGCTATTCTTGTATATAATTTTAAAGAATTTTAAAATAATTTCGTTTGCTCTCAATAATTCCTTCGTTTCGCAGTTTGCTAATCTCCGCGGAAAGTCCGCTTCGCTCTACCTCAAGAAAATCTGCAAGCGACTGCCTGTCATAAGGAATATGAAAGCTATTACTTCCGTTTTTCTTTGCCATCAATGAAAGATAAGTCATAAGCTTTTCCCTCGTTGTGCGTTTAGAAGTAATTTCGATTTTCTGATTAAACATCAGGTTTTTCTCAGCGACAATTTTTAAGAGATTATAAATTATCCGAAAGTGAAATTCGCAAGCATTGCAACAGGAATGAGTGACTCTATTGCAATCGATAAACATAATTTCCGAGTCTTTTTCAGCAACAACATCTATCGGAACAGCCTCAACCTCGGCACAGGCAAACGACTCACCGAAAAGCTGAGAAGGCTCAATAGTTGCAACGATACTTCGGTTTCCGTAATAATCAACCCTTGAAATTCCCACAGCGCCCGAAAGCACAATTCCAAGATTTTTTACCGCTGTCCCCTCAGCTACAATAACGCTGTTTTTCCGATATTCGCATACCCTTGCACCCAAGCACTCAAGCATTGCAAGGAGATTTTGTTCCTCAATACCCGAAAACAAATTACATTTTTTTATAATTTCTAAATATTTTTTCATATTTTTCTCCGTTTGTTGAAATTTCAACATACTTATTATGCTCATTATACTAAAATGTACTTGTAAATTCAATAGTGAATTTTAAACCGGAATCGGAGGTATTGATAATGATTAGAAAAATTATAAAAATAGACGAAGAAAAATGCAACGGCTGCGGTGCTTGTGCGGCGGCTTGCCACGAAGGCGCAATTGAAATGGTAAACGGAGTAGCAAAGCTTACACGTGAGGATTACTGTGACGGTTTAGGAGACTGTCTGCCGGCTTGCCCGACAAACGCTATTACTTTTGAAGAACGCGAAGCGCCTGCATATAATGAAGAGGCGGTACTTAAAGCAAAGCAGAAAAAACAAGGTACACCGCTACCTTGCGGTTGTCCCGGAACACAGTCAAGAGCAATAAAACGCGAGCCTGTTGTTGCGGCGGACGCTTCAAAGGTTGACTCACAGCTTATGCAGTGGCCTGTTCAGATTAAGCTTGTTCCCGTAAACGCTCCTTATTTTAACGGCGCAAATCTACTTATTGCCGCTGATTGCTCGGCATATGCCTACGGCAACTTCCACAATGAGTTTATCAGAAATCATATAACAATAATCGGTTGCCCGAAGCTTGACGAGGGCGATTACTCAGATAAGCTGACACAGATTATTGCAAACAACGATATTAAAAGCGTAACAATTGTGCGTATGCAAGTACCTTGTTGCGGAGGTATTGAAAATGCCGCAAAAAAAGCGCTTCAGGCAAGCGGTAAATTCTTACCTTGGCGCGTTGTAACAATCTCAACCGACGGTAGACTTATTGATTAATAGTTGTTCTCTCCTTTACAAGTTTTAAATTTTGTGGTATAATTGCAAAAAACATTTCAGGAGAAAAATAAATGGTTAAGCATATTATTTTATGGACACTTAAAGATGAATTTAAGACAGAGGAAATAAAGAGAGGCATCAAAGAAGGTCTTGAAGGTTTACAGGGCAAAATCCCCGGACTTGTTGATATCAAGGTTGTTTACGGCGGTTTACCCAGCTCTAATGCAGATTTGATGCTTGATTCAACCTTTGAAAGTGCCGAGGCGCTCAAAGGATATTCAACCCATCCTGCACATATTCAGGTTGCAGACACAAAAGTAAGACCATATACTGCTCTTAGAAGCTGTTTAGATTTTGAGATATAAAATAAAGCCTTTCCTTTGCGAGACTTCCCGTTAGAGAAGTCTCGCAGTTTTATTATCCAAAGGCGAATAAAGTTGGCGTAATGTCCGTTAAGGACATTATGCCGAATGGAAAGGCTTTGTTTATCTGGTATTTTCCTGATTGCGATAAACCACGAATTTGCAGAACAAAAATTCAAGCACAAAATTTGAAAGCATTGTTACTGCCAAGACTAAATACTCATTAATGCCTGAGTTTTCCGCCATATTGCCGAGCACTGTTGAAAGCGGTGTAAAAACAAGATAAAACCCAAACACCTTAGCCATTGCAATCGGAATATTAGCCCCTGACTTAAATGTATATCGGCGGTTGAGTGTAAAAT
>JBGVHY010000183.1:0-5522 GCA_045122755.1 Acutalibacteraceae bacterium
AAGGCAGATAGTTGTAAACCATACCGAGAATAACAGCGCCCGGTGTGCCGATTAACTGCATCGGCTCAATACCGAAAAGCCCTAAAAATGAATTTATAAGACCTGTTTTTTCAAGAATTGTTGTCCAGGAGTATGTTCTGATAAGCAGGTTCATCCACATCGGAAGCATAACAAGCATTATCATCATACTCTGTGTTCTTACCTTCATTTTTGTAAGAGCATATGCAAAAGGATACGCCATTATAAGAGTAATTGCAGTTGCAATTACCGCATAAATAATTGAACGCAAGAATATACTGCCGTAATCAGGAATTTCGTAAATATTAGCCAGCGAAAAATTGCCGTTTGCATCAGTAAAAGAAAAGTATGCAACAATTATCAGCGGTACGATTATAAAAATCAATGACCAGAGAATATACGGCGCATTTATCAGCTTTTGAGTAAATGATTTTTTCAATTATCAGCAACCTCCTGCGAAAGATTTCCCATTTCCTCCATTTCATCGGAGAATGTGCTGTAATCGCCGTAGAGACCTGAGTATTTGGATTTTTTCATAATATGAATATCATCAGGTTCAATAAGAAGTCCTACCTTGTCGCCTACTTTAGACTCATCGGTAGTCTGAATCATCCATTTAAATCCATTTACATCTACGATAATCTCATAATGCACGCCAAGGAATGTTACAGAGGTAACCTCACCTGTGATAAGACCTTTTTCTGCCGTGACAATATCAACGTCCTCAGGACGGATAACAACGTCTACTGCCTCATTTACATTAAAGCCTTTATCAAGGCATTGCAAAGTAACGCCTTCAATTTTAACCTTGAAGTCGTCCAGCATAACGCCGTCGATGATATTCGACTCGCCGATAAAGTCTGCAACAAATGCGTTTACAGGCTCGTTGTAGATATCCTGCGGTGTGCCGATATGCTGGATTTTACCCTCGTTCATAACCACAACGGTATCCGACATAGAAAGAGCCTCTTCCTGGTCGTGTGTAACGAAGATAAATGTAATTCCAAGCTTTTTCTGAATGTTTTTAAGCTCACTCTGCATATCCTTGCGAAGCTTTAAGTCAAGCGCTGCGAGCGGCTCGTCAAGAAGTAAAACCTTAGGCTTGTTTATAACCGCTCTTGCAATCGCAACTCGTTGCTGCTGACCGCCCGAAAGCTGGCTGATGCTTCTCTTTTCAAAGCCCTCAAGGTTAACTAGTCTTAGCATTTCCTGTACTCGTTCTTTGATTTCATCTTTCGGTACTTTTTTTACCTTTAACCCGAATGCAATGTTATCATAAACATTTAAATGCGGGAAAAGTGCGTAGCGCTGAAAAATTGTATTTACATTGCGTTGATTCGCAGGCAGTTCATTTATTCTTTGTCCATCAAAAAAAACATCGCCGCTATCAGGCTCTAAAAATCCTGCAATAATGCGAAGGGTAGTGGTTTTACCGCAACCCGAAGGACCGAGCAGAGTGACAAATTCCTTATCCGCGATAGATAGCGAGATATCATCAAGAATTTTTTCACCGTCAAATGATACAGTAATGTTTTTGAGTTCAATTATGTTGTTTTTTGTGGTTTCCATATTTGCATCCCCCTTTGCGGCTAAAGACCGCGAAAGCCTGTGATAAGCTCTGCGCGAACCCCACACTCTGCTGGATTAACAACCCCCGCAAAGAGTTTTTTACAATACTTAAATTACAGCTAAGCATTGTAGTCGTCAATCTCCATAATCTGAAATTTCAGATAAACGGTACCGTTCCGTACTGTAGAATGTGAAACACCCTATTAAAATGCGAGGGTGTTTTTTAAAAATATCGGTCTTACTTTGCTAATTCCGATATCGTTGGCACAGATGCAAATTAGTGCTCTATATTTATTTTTTTGTTTTATAACAAAATAAATATATTATATAAATATCTAATTGTCAAGTTAAATTTTTTGTGTTGCTAAATTGGTGCATTATATGGTATAATATTATAGTTATAATATACTATATGGTGAATTGGTATTATGTGGGATTATTTAAAAGGTTCCGACCGCCCGATTGTGATTTACGGAATGGGTAACGGTGCGGATAAAATTATAGATACATTGGCACTTTACGGAGTAACGCCTGTCGGCGTTTTTGCAAGCGATGATTTTGTGCGCGGTCAGTCGTTCCGCGGTTTTACAGTGCAGAAATATAGTGATTTAAAAGAACAATATCCAGATATGATTGTTTTGCTCTCATTCGGCACACAGCGCGATGAGGTGCTCGCGAATGTCAAACGTATAGCGGCTGAAACTGAAGTTTTGGCGCCTGATGTACCTGTTTACGGCGGCGGACTTTTTACTCGTGGGTATGCAAGAGAACACCGCGCAGAATTAGAGCAGGTTTACAATATGCTCGCTGATGATTTTTCCAAAAAAGTTTTTGAAAATGCTATAATGTATCGTATTACGGGAAAGATAGATTATTTGTTTGAAATTGAAACTTGCACTCTTGAGGCTTATGAAAATATTTTGAAGTTAGGCAAAACGGAAGTTTACTGTGACCTCGGGGCTTACAACGGCGATACGATTACCGAGTTTTTAGATGTAACAGGCGGATATCAAAAAATCTATGCTTTCGAGCCTGACAGGAAGAATTTTAAAAAGTTAGACAAGCTTTACGGCGAGAAAGAGAATATCTTTTTATTCAACTGCGCGTCAGCGGATAAAAGCGGCGAGATAGGATTTTTGACAAATGGCGGACGTCATTCGGTTGTAAGCGATAAGGGTGACAAGATACCATCAATGTCGCTTGACGATGCGCTGAAGGGTCAGCATGCTACATATATAAAATTCGATGTTGAGGGTATGGAAGAAAGCGCGATTTCAGGCGCTAAGCAAACGATTTTAAAATATAAACCAAAAATGCTTGTTTCAGCTTATCATAAAACCGATGATTATTTCCGTCTGCCGCTGCTTGTAAAAGAAATTCGTGACGACTATAAAATCTATATGCGTCATTATAAATATCTGCCGGCATGGGACACACAGTTTTATTTTGTGTAACAAAATAAAACCAGTGAAGAGTTAAGAGAGAAGAGTGAAAAGAAAAGGTATCGCGTTGCGATGATTTGTTAAAAAGCTCTGTGAGGGAGAGAAAGAATACAAAATCCAAAAATACTTGATTGGGAGCAATGAATAAAAATGGCAAAAATTTGTCCGCTTTTTTCGGGTAGCACCGGAAACTGCGTTTATGTTGAAAATAAAGATACTGCAATACTTATTGATGCGGGCGTTTCGGCTAAAAGAATTACCGAGGCACTCTTAGAGCGCGGTCTTGATATTAAAAAGATAAAAGGCGTGTTTGTAACCCACGAGCATACCGACCATATCTCAGGAGTGCGTGTGTTTTGTTCACGAAACAAAATACCTGTTTACTCAACCTGCGGTACATACGAGGGGATGGAAGAAGCGGGCGCTCTCAGTAAGGTTGATGCTAGCATAATCGAGGGTGAAACCGATATGAAGGATATCGGGGTAATCTTTTTTCACACCTCGCATGATACAAAGGAAAGCTGCGGTTATACGCTTGATTTAGGCGGTAAAAAAATCGCGATTTGCACCGACCTCGGCATTGTGACCGAAGAAGTACATAATGCGATTTGCGGTTGCGATACAGTTTTGCTTGAAAGCAACCACGATGTAAAAATGCTACAGAACAATTCAATGTATCCGTTTCCGCTCAAACGCAGGATTTTATCCGAAAGCGGTCATTTATCAAACAACGCCTGCGCCGAGGAAATCGAAAAGCTTATAAAAAGCGGTTCAACAAGATTTATTCTTGGGCATTTATCCAAAGAAAACAATCTGCCTGTACTAGCTAAAGAAACTACAAGAAGTCTGCTCGAAATGGACGGACACAAGGAAACCAAAGACTTCTTATTATCAGTAGCCGCACCGCAAGGAAATGATGTCATAATAATGTAGAGGAAAATATATGCTATCGGTTAATGTTATATGTGTTGGTAATTTAAAAGAAAAATATCTAAAAGATGCTGTTGCTGAATACCAAAAACGGCTTAAAGCTTTCTGCAAATTCGATATTATCGAACTGCCTGAGCAAAAACTGCCCGATAATCCATCGGAAAATGAGATAAAAACCGCTTTGTCAAAGGAAGCAGAGAAAATAATCTCTAAAATTCCGAAAGGCTCGGCGGTTATCCCAATGGCAATTGAGGGCAAAGAGCTTTCAAGTGAAAAATTAGCAAAAAAAATCGAGGATTTTTCATTAAAAGGTTTTTCTTGTCTGAGTTTTGTCATCGGAAGTTCCTTTGGGCTCGCGGATGAGGTGAAGAAAAAAGCCGACTTTCTGCTTTCAATGTCGCCGATGACCTTTCCTCATCAGTTGGCACGAGTAATGCTCTGCGAGCAGATTTACCGTGCATTTTCGATAAATAATAATACAAAATATCACAAATAATTTATGGTTTTTAGTTGCAAGTTATGTAAAGTTGTGTTACAATATATTTAATTAGTTTTTCTCAGAAAAGAGTTGCAAAATGAAACAGGTAATTATAGTTATACTTACCGTTGTTTTGTTTTTCGGAGCGGTTTATATCTCTCCGTCATATATAACCTCGAAAAGTTTCGAGCAGTTGGATTATTATGTTCAGCCCGATGGTACGGTTAAGGTTTACAATTACAGCGGAAGTGATACAAAAGTTAATATTCCCGATGTGATAAACGGCAGAGAAGTCAGCGGCATTGCTCCGCAGAGCGTCGGTTATAAAACTGTTAACGGCAAAAAGGTTAAAATAGATGATTTTTTGATAAACGGCTACTACGGCACACCTGCGCAGACTTACGCTGATAGCGAGGGTATACTTTTTAACTGCCTTCATAATTATTCGCATGAGCCTGTAACCCAGCCGCAGTACGGTGTGAAAGGTACTGAGCGTCTTACTTGTGCCTGCGGTTTTTCAAAATTGCAGGAAACCGAGTATCTTAAAATTCCTAATGTTATATTAACACAAGCCGAGGCAAACGGCGAAGGCGTTTTGCTTAAATGGGATGCGGTTGACGGTATAACTAATTATAATGTATACCGCAGTGTTGAGGGTAAGGATTATCAGTTTTTAGCAACCGTAATCGGTAATAATTATGTTGATTACGATGCTGATACATCTTTTCTTAAATATTATGTAACAGGTGTTGCGGGTGAGAACGAGAGTACAAAAGAGGTTAAGCCTAAAACCTTGCAGTACTTCAAATCTCCCGACCTTACGCTTGACTCCGTTAAAAAAGGTATTAAGCTTTCTTGGGGTAACTCAGGCAGTGCGGTGAAATTCCGCGTTTATAAAAAGGATGCCGACGGCAACTACAAAAAGCTTCTTGAAACAAAAAATACCGATACAAAGGAATATCTTGATACTGATGTTAAAAAACAATCTGAGTATTTTTATTCGGTAGTCGCAGTTGATAAGGACGGCAACGAAAGCAAAAGAAGCGATTCAGGTAAAAACCTCGTGTTCGGAAAACATTCAAAAG
>JBGVHY010000184.1:0-2740 GCA_045122755.1 Acutalibacteraceae bacterium
CAGCATTGTTTGTGTTACAGTTTTCATGACGAATGGTTAATCCTCCTGTCTGTTTTGTCTCGCAACTTAACTGTAACACAGGATTTCCCATTCGTCATCTATTTTTTTCTTATTCTGTAACACATCTATTGTAATCCTACAGTTTTAAGGGAAAATCGTAAATTTCAACATTGACAAAAAAATTTAATTATTGTATAATAACATTTAATTTATAAAAAGATATTTAGGAGAAAATGTATTTTATATGCTGGATGTTATTATTGATACCCTGATTGATGCATTAAAACTTATTCCGTTTTTATTTGCATCATTTTTATTGCTTGAATTTTTTGAGCACAAGATGAATGACCGCACACGCGGAATTATCAAAAAGGCAGGAAAATTCGGACCTTTAGCAGGTAGTGTGCTTGGCGCTGTGCCTCAATGCGGTTTTGCTGCAATGGCTTCAAGTATGTATACAACAAGAGTTATAACTCTCGGCACCTTAATTGCTGTCTTTTTATCAACTTCTGATGAGATGTTGATTATTATGCTGGCAAAGCATGATGCCGCTGTATTTATTCAGGGACTTATAATTATAGCAATAAAGATTGTTATAGGCATTATAGCAGGATTTGTTATTGATTTTATTATGCGTCACAAATCACAGGACGAAGAGCGCATACATGATTTTTGTGAAATAGATAATTGTCATTGTGAACATGGAATTTTCCGTTCGGCCGTTCATCATACTGTTAAAATTTCATTATTTATTCTGATAATTACTTTTGTCCTTAATACTACTATTCATTTTTTAGGTGAGGAAAATCTCTCAAAAATACTGCTTAAAGATAGCTTTTTGGCGCCGTTTGTATCTGCGCTTGTGGGATTTATTCCAAATTGCGCTTCAAGTGTAGTTATAACTGAAATGTTTCTTTCAGACACTATCAGCTTTGGTTCGTGTGTTGCAGGCTTGCTTACAGGCAGCGGTATGGGTTTAATGATTTTATTTAAAGTAAATAAACCTATGAAACAGAATTTTATAATTGCTTTAATCGTTTTTGTAATTGCAGTTTTCTGTGGTTGCTTAATCGATTTATGTGGAATAACGATATAAACTTTAACTATTCGGGGTGAATATAATGAGTTGTAGAAAAGCAACTAATAAATTATTAGCATTACGTGTTATGAAGAATATGGAATCACGTTTTATGGAGCCGTATTTCTGCGAGACCAAGGAAGATGCACTGAATAAAGTGCTTGAGCTTATCGAAGAAGGCTCAACCGTTTCTTGGGGCGGAACTATGACAATGAAGGAAATCGGTCTTGTAAGCGCTCTTAAAAAAGGGAATTACAATGTTCTTGACAGGGAAAATGCAAAAGAAGGACAGGATGTTGCTCGTGAAGCATTTTTCGCTGATTACTACATAATGAGCTCAAATGCTATTTGTGATGACGGTCAATTAATTAATATTGACGGCAACGGCAACAGATGCGCGGCACTTATCTTTGGACCTAAGAATGTTATTGTAATTGCCGGTATGAACAAGGTTGTTCAGGGTTATGACGCGGCACTCAACAGAGCAAGAACGGTTGCTGCTCCAATTAATGTTCAGCGTTTTCAGGGCAAAGTAACCGGTTGTTCAAAAACAGGTGCTTGTCTTGACTGTAAAACTCCTGACTGTATTTGTTGCAATATCGTAACAACTCGCATCTCAAGACCGGCAGGCAAGATAAAAGTAATTCTAGTAAATGAAGATTTAGGATTTTAATTAATAGTTATAAGGAAATAAGTTAAAGCCATCGACAAAAGTCGATGGCTTTAACTTTATATCAATTTTGAAAACACGAAGTATAACAATATTGAAGAATACCGTAAGGAACTGAAAGAGAGATATGATGAAAATGACCCTGATGAAATTTCTAAAATCAAAGAAATAATTGAAAAGGCAGTCTTGTTTTCAAAAGATGAAGAAGTTGAACACGATAAATTTAACGCTTTTTATTATTACAAAGTTAACGTTAAATATAACAAAGAAACCTTTCCATCGTATTTAAATGTAGGCAAAGAAAAATGATGGTAAATATCAATTTATGATATAACATAACCTAAAAAAAGAAACACTGCCGACCGAATTAACGGTCTGTCGCGCCCCGTAGGTAACGCGATTGAAAGCAGTGTTTCTAATAATAGTATAACTAATTCTTCTGAAAATGTCAATAAAAATGAAAAAGGTCAGAATATTCTTGACCTAAATAGAAAAGACTCAGACTATTTAAAAGCAGTTGAGCAAGGCGATATGGAAACTGCGCAGAAGATGGTTGGAAGAAAGCAAAATATTTGAAAAAGACAGCCATAAAAGTTTTGTGCGCTGTTAAATAATAAAAATATAGCCGAGGTAGTCAATCCGACCATCTCGGCTGTTTTTTGTGTTACATTATATTATTAAAAAATCATTTTTAACATCAAATTTTGATAAGTCAAAATTAGATAAACGTCTTATAAATAAAGGTTAAACGATAAAAACCAGTAATTACAAGCGATTACTGGTTTTTATGCTTTTGTGTTTGTACCCTCAGTTCGATACAAGATACCCGTTTATAACGGTAGGTTCATACCGTAGCAACAGGAATGCTATGGTTATTTTTTACCGCTGTCAGCTGCGGGTGACTCATATGGCTTTCCTTCTTTGTTATATGTGAGATTGAATACCAAATCGGAGAGCCACTTTTTGAAGGAGGGGTTATCTTGAAACTGCTT
>JBGVHY010000185.1:0-11172 GCA_045122755.1 Acutalibacteraceae bacterium
TGTCAATATCGCCTCGTTCGTAGTTACTGTAAACTCGTTGACTGCAGGATAAAATCTCGCCCATTTGAGTTTGAGTAATATCTTTATCCTCACGCAAATCGCGTATTCTTTTGTAATAAGGCAATAAAACCACCACCGTTCATTATTTATATACCTATTATATCTAGAAAGTTTTTCGCTATTCGTTTTTAGCGAGAAATTCGCTATTGACATTTAGCGGGAAATTCGCTAAAATATAATTACCAATATATTTTAGGAGGAATTTTTATGTTTAAAAGATTATTAGCAGGGGTCATATCTGTGATATTGATGTTATCATTTGCAGGTTGCGGTTCTCAATTTGAAAATAAAGAGGAAATGTGGGAATATCTAAACGGCGTTTGGGAAAGTGATAACGAAGGAAATTATTTTATTTTTACAGATAATAAATTTATAGAAATAAATGACGTTTCAATTGGATATTCGATTGAAGAATTTTTTTCGGATTATATCGAAAATAAAGGGTATGAAGCATTTAAAACCTTAACTGCCGCTGATTCATCAACTGATGTTATGGTAAAAATAAAAGACTACGAAGTTGATGATTGCTTATTTGATTTTGAAGCAGGAAAAATATTTGATGGCGATCCGTATGAAAGAATTATTAAAATAAATAAAGAATTACAGAACACTATTACAGTCATAGATGATGACGATGAAGTAACATATACAAAAATTTCTGATAGTTTTAATTTAAACAGCGAGCAATTTTTAACCTTGTTTAATGAAACAAAGGAAAACTATAAAATTGATGTTAAGAAATTTAAAATATCTTTACAAGAATATTATGAAAAATTAAAAGAAAATCATAGTGAAATTGATTCCTATATTTTAATTAATGACAGTGAAAACAACAAAATGTATTCCGATACGGGCAGTCTTACAAACTTTAATAGTTTTTTAAGTATTTCAGATAAAATAGTATTATTTAGCAAAAAATATAATGATAGTAAATATATAGTTACTTACAATGAAGATTGTACAACAGTAACGGATAGTTCGGGAATTGTAAGTTTTGATGTGATGCTTGACGATGCGCTTTGTTTTTTAAAGGATTGTCCGGTGGCTTTAACTGCACAACAGTTAAGAGAAAATTTTGAAAACGAAGCAGAACTTAGATACGGAAAACGTGTTTATGAAAGAAGAATAGATGGAATTCATTATTTGGTAACTTCTCGCGATGGAACAAGAATGGTGATGGTTAATTTCGTAAAAGATTAGTATGATTTGAAATTTTATTAAAAACCGCTTAGAATTCTAAGCGGTTTTTTCTATATAAATTTTATTTTAAAATATAGCTCAAATGGTATAAAATGTTGCGCTTTATTCTGTTGACATTACAAATGAAAGTATGTATAATATATTTTAGGATTTTGCGTGTTGTTTTGTCAAATTTTAAAACAAACAAGCAAAAAGCGAATTTTTGAAAGGTGGGTCAGAAATGGCTTGTTATCTTCATGGAACTCACGTTCCGCATAGAAAAAACACTGCCAATATGTCCGCGGTCAGAATAGATACACCGAAAGTTGTTACTATCCCGATGTCAATGCATATTGGCGCTCCGGCTAATCCTGTCGTTAAAGCAGGCGACCACGTTGATGTCGGAACACTTATCGCTGAGCAGAGCGGATTTGTTTCTTCACCTGTTTACTCAAGTGTTTCAGGTACAGTTAAAAAGGTTGATGATTTTCTGCTTTCAAGCGGTGGCACATCTAAAGCAATTACTATTGAATCAGACGGTGAGCAGACTGTTGCTGCTACAGCAAAACCGCCTGTCGTAAACTCAAGAGAGGACTTTATCGAGGCTGTAAAACAAAGCGGTATCGTAGGTCTCGGCGGTGCAGGCTTCCCGACTTATGTTAAATTCGGTCCGAGCGAAAAACTTGATATCCAGCAGCTTGTTATCAACGGCGCTGAGTGTGAACCGTATATTACAAGTGATTCGGTTACAATGGTTGATAATGCCGAAGATATTAAATATGCGCTTGAAATAATGATTAAGCTTCTCGAGGTTAAAGAGGTTATCATAGGTATCGAGAAAAATAAACCTCAGGCGATTGAGAGTATGCAGAAAATCGCTCAGAGTAATGATAAAATTTCAGTTAAAGTTTTGCCGTCTGTTTATCCGCAGGGCGGTGAAAAAGTGCTTGTGTACCATACAACAGGCAAGGTTATCGGCACAGGCAAACTCCCGATTGATGTTGGCTGTGTAGTTTGCAACAGCACAACAGTTGCAACTATTGGTAAATATCTTAAAACAGGTATGCCTTTAGTTGAAAAGTGCATCACAGTTGACGGCGGAGTAGTTAAAGAGCCGAAAAATGTTATCGCTCCTATCGGTACTTCTATGCAGGACGTTTTTGATTTCTGCGGAGGCTTTACTTCTGAGCCTGAAAAGATTATCTACGGCGGTCCTATGATGGGTATTACAGTTCCGTCGGCAGACGCTCCTGTTCTTAAAAATACAAATGCTGTTTTAGCGCTTACCGCTAAAGAAACAAAAGCACCAAAGCAGACCGCTTGTATTAAATGCGGTGCTTGCGCTAATCATTGTCCGTTTGGTATCAATCCGAGCGCAATCAGTCTGGCTTATAAAAATAATGATGTCGAGTCACTTAAAAAATTGGGCGTTGAAACTTGTATGGAATGCGGTTGCTGTTCATTCGTATGTCCTGCTTCCCGTCCGCTTGTGCATACTAATAAGCTTGCAAAAGCATTACTCCGCGAGGTAAGAGAAAAGGAGGCAAATAAATAATGAGTTCTTTAAAATTATCGGTTTCACCGCATATTCACAGCCCTCGGTCAACACAGAGTATTATGCTTGATGTTATTATTGCATTGCTTCCTACTACTGTTGCAGGTGTGATTATTTTCGGTTTGCGTTCACTCGCAGTTATCGCGGCTTGCGTTATTTCGGCGGTTGCGGCTGAATTTGTTTATAATCTTATCGTAAAAAAACAGCAGACAATTGACGACTTAAGTGCAGTTGTCACAGGCTTACTTTTAGCACTCAACCTTCCTGCCAATCTTCCGATTTGGCAGGCTGTTGTAGGTTCGGTTTTTGCGATTATCATTGTTAAATGTATCTTCGGTGGTCTTGGTTGCAATGTAGTAAACCCGGCAATTACAGCCCGTGTGTTTATGCTTGTAGCGTTCAGCGCGATGACTCAGGCGGCTTTCCCTGATACTACTTCTTCTGCTACTCCGCTTACGGAATTAGCTAGCGGCGAAGCTTCGGTTTCACTGCTTGATTTGTTCCTTGGCAAAAACGGTGGTGCAATCGGTGAAACTTGCGCAGTAGCGCTTCTTATCGGCGGTATTTACCTTATCGTTCGTAAGGTTATCACCTGGCATATTCCTGTTACATTTATCGCAACTGTTTTCGTACTTAGCTTTTTACTTGACGGTTTCAGCGTAGAAAGCGCTTTAGCTTGGATTTTATCAGGCGGCTTGTTCATCGGTGCTTTCTTTATGGCTACCGATTATGTTACATCACCATCTACTCCTTGGGGCAAGGTAATCTTCGGCTGTATTGCAGGTCTGATTACTGTTTTAATCCGTTTCTACGGCGGTTATCCTGAGGGTGTATCTTTTGCGATCTTACTTTGCAATATCTTAAATCCTTATATCGAGGCTTGGACATCTCGTAAAGTGTTTGGAGGTGTAAAGGCATAATGAAACATCTTAAAAGTATTATTTCATTGACTTCTATCTGTGCAGTTATGGCGTTGCTTTTAGCACTTACTAATTATATTACTGCACCGATTATTGAAAAACAGCAGGCAGCTGCCGCTAATGAGGCACTCCTGATCGTTTATCCAAACGGCGAAAGCTTTGAGGCGGTTGACCTTTCAGCTAAGCAATTACCTGAAACTATTACCGAAGCTTACAAAGAAGCTTCCGGTGGTTATGTTTTAAAAATGACTACTACAGGTTACGGCTCAGGTCTTGTAATTATGTGCGGTATTGATAAAGACGGCAATGTTACAGGTGCTACCTGCCTTGAAAGTAATGAAACATTAAGTGAAGAAAAAACCTACGGCGAAACACTTGTCGGCGCTACTGCTGAAACAATTGAAACAATTGATACAGTAGCAGGTGCAACTATGACAACAGGCGCTTATCGCAGTGCTGTTAAAGATGCGCTTAATGCCTTCACAATTTTAAACGGCGGTTCAGTTGATTTGCGTTCTGAGGAAGAGATTTTAGCTGATACTTTAAGCGAGGTGCTTCCTGCAGCTGAAGGTAAATTCACCGCTAAGTTTATTACAGAAGACCTTAAAGATATTTCAGCGGTTTATGAAGCTGACAACGGCGCAGGTTTCGTATTCTTAAGCGGAGAAACCTATGTTGCAACCGATAAAGACGGTAAGGTAATTTCAGAAGCAACCGCCGATATCAAAAAGCTTATTGAATCTCAGGCTAAGAAACTTATCAGCGCTACAATGGAAGAAATTGATATTTCTTCTTATGCAGATATGCCTTCTCAGGTTGAAAAAGCTTACAAAACTTCAAGCGGTAACTATGTATTTGACTTAAAAGCCGCAGGCTTTGGTATCAACGGCGACGCTTATTACGCACCGTCAGGCGAATACATTAAGATTAAGGTTTCTGCTACCGCAAAAGGCAAAATTATCGCTTGTGAAACTATCTCGCAGGCTGAAACTGATGGTATCGGTTCTGCTTGTGCAGACGCTTCGTTCTACACACAGTTTAACGGCAAAAAGGAATCAAACTATTCAGAAATTGATGCTATCAGCGGTGCTACAATCACCACAAACGGGTACAAAACCGCTATTTCTAAAGTATTTGAAGCAGTAAAAATGTTGGAAGGAGATGCTTGAAATGAGTAAAAATAATAGTTTATCAGTTCTTACTAAAGGCATACTCCGCGAAAACCCTGTATTTGTATTGCTTTTAGGTACTTGCCCGACCTTAGCTACTACAACTTCGGTTATCAGCGCAATCGGTATGGGTCTTGCGGCAGCGGCAGTTCTTATCTGCTCAAATATCGTAATTTCAGCTCTTCGCAAGGTTATTCCTGATTCTGTTCGCATACCTTGCTACATTGTTATTATCGCAGGCTTTGTTACACTTGTTCAGATGCTTATGCACGCGTATTTGCCTGAAATGTACGAAATGCTCGGCGTTTATCTTGCACTTATTACCGTTAACTGCATTATTCTTGGCAGAGCTGAGATGTTCGCAGGTAAAAATTCAGTCGGTAAATCAGCGCTCGACGGCATCGGTATGGGTATTGGCTTTACATTGGCATTGCTTGCAATGGCAGTTATTCGTGAAGTTCTCGGTGCAGGTACTTTCGCGGGAATCGAAATTCCGTTTATGATTGACCATAAAATTGAAGTTTTCGGCAAAGCTCCGGGAGGATTTATGGTTTACGGTATTCTTATTGCGCTTGTTTACAAGCTTACCCACGGCAAAGCGGCTAAGAAAAAAAGCTTCGGCTGTGAAGGCTGCCCGTCAGCGGCAGTTTGCAGCGAAGGTGCTTGTGACACAGTAAAGGAGGCAAAGTAATATGGATTTCAAAAATTTTGTATTAATTCTTATGGCCTCAATTTTGACAAATAACTATGTTCTTAACAGATTTTTGGGTATTTGTCCGTTCCTCGGCGTTTCTAAAAAACTCAATCAGGCAACAGGTATGGGCATCGCCGTTACATTCGTAATGGTTGTTGCTACCGCAGTTACCTGGCCTATCCAGCACTATGTGCTTGATACTTTAGGTCTCGGCTATATGCAGACCATCGTGTTTATCTTAGTAATTGCTTCACTCGTTCAGTTTATCGAGATGGCGCTTAAGAAGTTTATGCCTGCTCTTCATAAGAGCCTCGGCGTGTACTTGCCACTTATCACTACAAACTGCGCAGTGCTCGGTGTTACTATTGATAATATCAATACCAGCGATTTCGGCATTAATGAAACATTCTTAAATTCTATGGCAAACTCTGTAGGTACCGGTATCGGATTTTTACTCGCAATGGTGCTTTTTGCAGGCGTTCGTTCAAAAATTGATGAGTCAGAAATTCCTGAAAGCCTTCGTGGTTTACCTGTAACACTTATCGCGGCATCGTTTGTATCTCTCGCATTCTTCGGATTTGCAGGACTTACCGACGGTATCGCAGGATTATTCTAAACAAAGGAGAGTACTTATGACAGAGATTTTAATTGGGTTCGCAATAGTCGGCGCTATCGGTCTTGTGGCAGGTATTCTTCTTGCGGTAGCTTCAAAGTTTCTTCATGTTGAAGTTGATGAAACAGTAGGAAAATTACGCGAATGTTTGCCAGGTGCAAACTGCGGCGCTTGCGGTTATACAGGTTGTGATGAATATGCAAAAGCATTGGTTGAAAGCGGTGCAAAGACTAACCTTTGTATTCCCGGCGCTGATGCAACAGCTCAGATAATCTGTGAGATTTTAAATGTAGAGGCTACTGATGTTGAAGAAAAAATCGCTGTTGTTCATTGCAACGGCAACTGCGAAGCAACCTCTAAAGAGTTTGAATACAACGGGATGAACTCCTGTAGTGCGGCTTCAATGATTTTCGGCGGTCCAAATGCTTGCAAATACGGTTGTCTTGGTTGCGGCGACTGTGCAAATGTCTGTCCGACAGATGCTATCTGTATTCAAGACGGCATTGCGCATATTGACCCTCGTGTTTGCATAGGTTGCGGTCTTTGCGCTAAAACCTGTCCGAAAAAAATTATAGAGATTGTACCGCAGACTTCAAAGGTTACAGTTCTTTGCAACAGCGAGGATAAAGGTGCGGTTGCACGTAAAAAATGCAAAAATGCCTGTATCGGTTGTAAAAAATGCGAGCTTAACTGCCCAAGTGAAGCTATCAAGGTAGAAAATAATCTCGCAATTATTGATTATACTAAATGTACAGACTGCGGTCTTTGTGCTGAAAACTGTCCTGTAAAATGTATCAGAGTGGTATAATTTATGTCTGAAAAAACAACAGATAAAAAACGTTTTTTACGAAATGATATTTTGCTTGTCAGCGCAATTCTTGTAATTGCGCTGGTTGCATTTGTGATATTCAAATTCACAATGCGCGACGGCGCTTATGTCACCGTTTCGGTTGACGGAGAAGAAAAATACTGTTATTCTTTATCAAAAGATTTTACTACCGATATTATAACAGGGGAGAACGGCGAGTATTCCAATACACTTGTGATAAAAGACGGCAAGGCTTATGTCAGCGGTGCTGACTGCCCTGACAAAGTCTGTGTAAATCATAAGGCGATTTCAAAAACAGGCGAAACTATCGTGTGCCTTCCGCATAAAGTTGTAATAAGCGTTGTTGCTGAAAATACATCAGGGGAGCCTGATGTGGTAGTATGACGGAGTTTTAAATGAAAAGAAGTAATACTAAAAAACTGACATTCTTAGGATTAATGGCGTCGCTGGCGCTTATCCTGTCATATGTTGAAGCACTTCTGCCACCTATATATGCGGCAGTTCCCGGTATAAAAATGGGGTTACCGAATATTATCATCATTTTTATTCTTTACCGCTTTTCGGTTAAGGAAGCGGCGGCGGTTTCGGGAATTCGTCTGCTTGCGGTAGCGCTCTTGTTCGGCAATGTTATGACGCTCAGCTACAGCGTCGCAGGTGCTCTGCTTAGTATAGTGGTTATGGCACTCTTGAAAAAGACGAATAAGTTTTCGATGGTCGGTGTCAGTATTGCAGGCGGTGTTTCGCATAATTTAGGGCAGATAATCGTTGCAATGTTGCTGCTTTCTACTAAGGAAATCGGTTATTATATGATAGTTTTAGCTGTAAGCGGAACTGTTGCGGGAGTGTTTATCGGACTGCTCTCGACAACGATGCTTAAGTATGTAAAACGCATATAAATCTATGCAAAAAAGGTATATTGGTAAAACGTTAAAAAGTTGACAAAAGGTTAACTGTATGTTACAATATCCTGTACAAACCCTTTTATATATTATATAAAAGGAAAATTTTTTAGAGGAGATAAAAAAGATGAAAAAAATTCTTAGTTTAGGTCTTGCAATTTTAGTTGTTTTGTCACTTCTCTCATTCGCAGGTTGCGGCAAAGCAGAAACTCTTAAATTCGGTATGGGTGTTTATTCTTATTATGAAAAAGCAACCGATGCTGACGGCGATACTAACGGCGAAGGTCAGGTAAGCGAAAACGCTGCTGCTGTTCTCTTAGATGCTGACGGCAAAATCGTTAAATGCGCTCTTGATACAGCTCAGAACAAAGTTGCTTGGACATCTGAAGGTAAATTGGTAGATGCAGGCGAATTTAAAACAAAATACGAACTCGGTGATGACTACGGTATGGTTGCTTCAGGTATGGCAACCGTAGAGTGGGATGACCAGGTTACTGCTTTCACAGAATTAGTTATCGGCAAAACAGTTGACGAGGTTAAAGCTCTCGTTGCCGGTGATGATGGCAAAGGTTCAGATGAAGTTATTAAAGCAGGTTGCACAATCGTTGTTTCTGATTTTGTAAAAGCTATCGAAAAAGCTGTAGCTAACGCTGCTGAGTCTGAAGCTACTGCCGAGGATACACTTAAAGTTGGTACAGTTTCAAGTGCTTCTTACTCAAACAAAGATGCTTCTGAAGAAGCTGAAGGCTTGTATGAGGTTGACACACACTTCGTTGCAGCTGTTGTAAACGCTGACAAGAAAGTTGTTGTTTCTAAAACTGACGCAGTTCAGGCTAACTTCACATTTGACATTAAGGGTAAAGCTACTCTTGATACAGCTACTGAAATTAAAACTAAATTAGAGCTTGGTACTGACTACGGTATGGCTGCATACGGTCAGTCACAGGACAAAAACGGCGACGGCGTTGTTAAAGAGTGGAACGAACAGGCTGCTGCATTCGATGCTGCTTGCGCTGGTAAAACTGCTGATGAAATCTCTGCTTTAGCTGTTGACGGTTACGGCACAGAAGATCTTCAGACAGCTGGTTGTACAATCGCTGTTGGCGATATGGTAAAAGCTGCTGTTAAAGCTGCAACTGTTGCTTAAGATTTGTTTTTGAAAATTAAGGGATGCTAAAATCAGCATCCCTTTTTTGTAACTTTAGGAGAGAAATTGTGATAAGAAGAATTATTTCTTGCGTTTTAGCGGTAGTTATCTGTTTTTTGCTCGTCGGATGCAAAGCGAATATAAGCGCTCAGAAGTTTAAAAAATACTCGTTTGATTATTTCGATACCGCTACTACGATTATCGGCTATGCTGACTCCGAAGAGGAGTTTGATAAGGTTTGCGAGGACATCTTCGCCGAGCTTGAGAATTATCATAAGCTTTATAATATTTATAATCAGTATGACGGCGTTATCAATATCCACGAAATTAATGAAACAACCGATGGAGAACATTCCGTTGTGACAGTTGATAAGAAAATTATTGATTTGCTTGAGTACTCGCGTGAGATGTATGAGCTTACCGATGGCAGTGTGAATGTTGCACTGGGCAGTGTGCTGTCAATCTGGCATGATTACAGAACTTACGGTAGTGAAAATCCTGCTGAAGCTGAGTTACCGCCGATGGCAGACCTCAAAAAAGCATCAAAGCATACCGATATTAACGATATGATTATTGATACCGAAAAAAATACCGTTTACCTTAAAGACAGCGAGATGTCGCTTGATGTCGGCGCAATTGCAAAAGGCTACGCAGTTGAACAAGTGGCGCTTTCACTTGAAAACAAGGGTGTGAGCGGCTATCTTCTTAATGTCGGCGGTAATGTAAGAGGTGTCGGAAAACGTCCTGACGGCGAGAAATGGACGGTAGGCATAGAAAATCCCGATACCGAAAATGAGGACGAGCCGTATATTGCGTATTTGGGTATTGAGTCAATGGCGGTTGTCACAAGCGGTTCTTATCAGCGCTATTATATTGTAGATGGCAAGAGATATCATCATATTATCGATCCCGAAACCCTGATGCCCGGTGAGAATTTTCAGTCGGTATCAATACTTTGCCCTGATTCCGGCAAAGGTGATGCACTTTCAACTGCGCTTTTCTCAATGTCTTATGAAAAAGGCAGTCAGCTTATTGAGTCGCTCGTCGATACCGAGGCTATGTGGGTTCTGCCCGACGGCACTATAAAATATTCCTCGGGATTTGATAAATACACAACAACAGTTGAATAATATGTTTTGAAAGCAGGTTTATACCTGCTTTTCTGTTTTTAACTAGTTCTTATTTTGTGTGAGTTGTGGGTGTGTGGCGTAATCGAAGTTATGCGTTTTTCGGTGCGTGGCTTTAAGCCGCGCACTTTTTGTTTTAAGAGGATAAAATAAAGGAAGATAAAGATATAAAAACACAATTAGTCATCTTGCACAAAATCTCCTCTTCAATTTTTACCAATATCTGCTAAGATTTAACTTGTAAAATTTGGAAACATATGGTAAAATATCGTTGTAAAATAAATTTGGAGGTAATAAAAATGCAAAAAAGATTAAAAGTTATGATAGCCGAAAACTCGACAGAGTTCTCGCTGGAGTGTGAGAAAACGCTGACTTCTTACGGAATGGAAGTAGTTCTTCTCGAAAAAGACGGAAACAAGATGATTGAGGCAATAAAGGGGCAAAATCCTGATGTGGTTTTGGCCGATGTTTTTATGCCGCACTTAGATATGATAGGTGTGCTCGATTATGTGAGTAAAATGGAAAACGGCAAAAAGCCGATCGTCTTTGCAATGTGCAGTTTTGATAATCCGTTGCTCGAGGCGCAGACCCTCGAACGAGGTGCGGCTTACTATTTTATCAAACCGTTTTCGGTTGAGATGCTTGCAAAGAGAATCGTGCAGTTCACAGGTTTCCACAGTACATCTCTGCCGAGCGATATCGCAACGCCTGTTAACTACAACGAGCTTGAAGTAATGATTACCGATATAATTCATCAAATCGGTGTTCCGGCGCATATCAAAGGTTATCACTATCTTCGTGAGGCGATTATGCTATCGGTGAATAACCCTGATATTATCAATTCGATTACAAAACAGCTTTACCCGACAGTGGCGAAAAAATTCAAAACTACTCCTTCGAGGGTTGAGCGTGCAATCCGCCATGGTATCGAGGTAGCATGGGACAGGGGAAATGTAGACGTACTTAATTCCTATTTCGGT
>JBGVHY010000186.1:0-5510 GCA_045122755.1 Acutalibacteraceae bacterium
GGCGCAGTTTCTAAGAAGATTTAAGTATGGGATTTTATATCGGTTTTGATACAAGCAACTATACTACAAGTGTAGCGGTTTTTGATAGTGATAATAACACTATGAATAACTGCAAAAAGCTTCTGCCTGTAAGCACAGGGGAAAAAGGACTTATGCAGTCCAAGGCATTATTTGAACATATAAGGCAGCTTCCCGAGATTATGGAAGCCGCCTTTTCGCCTTTTTCGGAAATAAAAATTTCCGCAGTTGGGGTATCGGATAAGCCGAGAAATATTGAAGGTTCATATATGCCTGTGTTCTTGGCAGGTGTGAACGCAGCTACTGCAACAGCCTTATCAAATAAGGTTAGTTTATATAAAACCTCGCATCAGGTAGGACATATATTAGCTTCGCTATTTAGCGCAAATAGGCTTGATTTAATAGAGAAACAGTTTATTGCTTTTCATATTTCGGGCGGTACTACCGAAGCATTGCTTGTCTCACCCGATAAAGATGAAATTATAAAATGTGAAAAAATTGCCGAGTCCTTGGATTTGAAAGCAGGACAGGCAATTGACAGGGTAGGCGTAATGCTTGGACTTTCTTTCCCGGCAGGCGCTGAGCTTGATAAGCTTTCAAGAGTCGGCAAAAGCCCGATCAAGGCAAAACCTGTTATGAAAGGTCTTAATTGCAGTATTTCGGGTGTTGAAAATAAGGCGATAAAATTATTTGAAAACGGCGAAAATCGAGAAGACATCGCAAGATTTGTGATTGAATTTGTACTTAATACAATTTCCGAAATGACTTTGCGTTTAAAAGAAAAATACGGCGATATTCCGTTTGTTTACGGTGGCGGAGTTATGAGCAATTCGCTGATTAAAGAAAAGTTATCTGAAATGGGCGGAATTTTCTGTGAACCTCAGTTTTCATCGGATAATGCCGCCGGCATAGCAATTTATACCTATCTAAAAAATAATCAGGGAGTGTAATTTTGGAAAGCAGAAGAGTTTTAACGGTTACACAACTTAATATGTATGTAAAATCTCTGCTTGAAAGCAATCAAAATCTTTCGGATATTTACATTTCGGGGGAGATTTCTAACTTTACCAATCACTATAAATCAGGGCATCTGTATATGTCGTTAAAGGATGAAGCAGGTGTTATCAAAGCTGTAATGTTCAGACAGTATGCCGCTAAATTACAGTTTGAGCCGAAAGACGGTATGAAGGTTGTAGTTCGCGGTAAGGTTTCGCTTTATGAGCGCGATGGTACTTATCAGTTATATATCGTCGCGATGAAACAGGCGGGCTTAGGTGAACTCCAGCTTAAATATGAGCAGTTAAAAGAAAAGCTTTTAAAAGAAGGTTTGTTTGCACCGGAGTTTAAGAAACCGCTTCCGATAATACCATCAAGGGTAGCTGTAATTACAAGTCCTACAGGTGCTGCGGTACAGGATATTTTGAATATATTGAAAAGACGTTTCCCGTCAGTTACCGTTGTGATGTGTCCTGTTCAGGTACAGGGAGAGCTTGCTGCACCGCAGTTGATTGACGCGATAAAAGAGGTTAACGCAAAAAATTGCGCAGATGTAATTATAATCGGTCGAGGCGGCGGTTCGATTGAGGATTTGTGGGCATTTAATGATGAAACACTCGCAAGAACAATATTTGAGTCAAAAATTCCTGTTATATCAGCAGTAGGTCACGAAACTGATTTTACAATCTGCGATTATGTCGCTGATAGGCGTGCGCCGACACCGTCAGCAGCTGCTGAGCTTGCAGTACCGGATAAAGATGAGCTTATACTCAGGATAAATAGGTACAAGATAAATCTTAATACTGCGCTTAAAAGGAGTTACCAGCAGAACTCATTAAGGCTTGAAGCTTTGATGAATAAACAATGTATGAAAAATCCCAAGTTTTATGTTACATTAAAAGGGCAGACGGTGGATTTGCTTGAAAACCGCCTGAATAAAGCGTTTGATAAGATGTATTCATTAAGAAATGCTGAGTTTTTAAAAGTTGCATCAAAGCTTAATTCTTTAAGCCCTACAAATGTGTTGCTTAGAGGCTACTCGGTGGTTTATAAAGATAATAAGATAGTTTCATCAAAAGATGATATGAATCTAGGTGACAAGGTAGAATTAACATTTTCAGACGGTAAAAGAAAAGCTGAAATAACTGGATAAAAGGAGTAAGAATATGAGCGAAATGACTTTTGAAAAAGCAGTTAAAGACTTAGAAAAAATCACAGTAGCGCTTGAAAGCGGAAACTTAGGTCTCGAAGAGTCAATGCAGTATTACGAAAAGGGGACAAAGCTAGCTGACTTTTGCGCTAAAAAGCTTAAAGAAGCAGAGCTTAAAATTGAACAATTAAGCAATGTAGGCGGTAATGAGGAAGCATAATGAGTTATAAAAATATTTTTAAGTATAAAGATAAAATCGAGCAAAAATTAAAAGAAATTATTGATAATCATAATGCACCGCAGATTCTTAAAGAGTCAATGTATTATTCGCTTTCGGCAGGCGGAAAACGTATTCGCCCTTGTCTTATGCTTGAATTTTATAGAGTTTTGGGCGGTAATCCTGATAAGATTTTAAACTTTGCCTGTGCAGTTGAAATGATTCATACATATTCACTTGTTCACGATGATTTGCCTTGTATGGATGATGACGATATGCGCAGGGGAAAACCTTCTAACCATAAGGTATTCGGTGAGGCAAACGCCTTGCTTGCAGGTGATGCATTACTTACATTAGCTTTTGAAACGGCGGCTGATATAAACGAAAATATCAGTACTGATGGAGCAGTAAAGTCTATAAAACATATTGCAGATGCTGCCGGAATGTGTAAAATGGTCGGCGGTCAAGTGCTTGATTTGATGAGCGAGGGCAAGGATATTTCATTATCTGAGCTTGAGAAAATTCAGGAAGGTAAGACTGTTGCGTTACTTAAGGTTAATGCGCTTGTCGCTTGTGCTTTAGCAGGTGCTGACAAAAAAACAACTTACCTTATGGGGGAATATTGTGAAAACATCGGCAGAGCTTTTCAGATAAGAGACGATATTCTCGATGTAATCGGAACTGAGGAAGAACTCGGTAAACCTATCGGTTCTGATGAGCAGATGGAGAAAAATACTTATGTTTCGCTCTTGGGGCTTGAAGAATCCCAGAAATTAGTTGATAAATTAACCGAAAAAGCAGTGGAATCTATTGGCAAGGTGTCGCCGCTTTGTGAAGATTTAAAGGAATTGGCGATATCCCTTGCAAAGAGAAATAACTAATAAGGAAGAAAAAATTAATGGAAAGAAATACTTTTTCAAAATTCTGCTTAAAATTATTTTTAAGACTTGTAGGTCTTGATATCTGCTGTTTTATTACATGTACATTTTGTATTACTTCAAGCGGCAGCCGAATTATCAGAACATTGCTTCAGATTGCTTGTATTATTGTAATGATTTCGTTTGTTTATCCTGTGTGCCATAAGATTGGTGACCTTGACGCCCCACTAATAAGTACAGGTCATCGCAAGCACAATCCGCTCAAAGGTTTATACGCCGGTCTTGTTGCAACATCGCCTTTTATTCTTTCGGCTGTTGTACTGCTTTTATCAAAAATCTCAGGTATTCTCCCGACATTCGTAAATTATTATAAAATGATTAATTCAATATTTTTTCCATTTTTATATTCGATAATGCCGGTTGATTATACTATCGCAGAGCTATCCGTTAGCAGTATTATTGCAAGTATGCTTGTGCAGATTGTTATTCCTATAATCTGTATGTTCTCATATATACTGGGACTTGAACGTTTTTCATTCTCGGAGAAACTTCTTTATAAAAAGAAAGAAAACTAACAAAAAAGCCTTTAACCTTATCGGTTAAAGGCTTTTAAAATTGATTTTAATCCCAGTAATCAACTTTGTGCGGAAGTTCGATATCTTTTGCGTGAAAAACAGGCTCTTTGCCCAGTTTTCGCTGATTTTCGTAATCCTTTAATGTACGGAAAGCATATTTACTTAAAATCAAGATTACAGGGATATTAATAATTGTCATAGCGCCCATTGTTATATCGGCAATATTCCAAAGCAAATCAGCGCTAAGGCAAGCGCCGATTAAAATGATAATAGCGGCACCAATATGGTAGATATGCTGAATCTTTTTACTTGGTACGTGACCTAAAAGAAAATTCACACACTGGTCAACATAGTATAAGTTACCTAGCAAGGTGGTGAAAGCAAACAAAATCATCGCAATCGTAATAAACATCGGACCAAATACGCCTAGGGTACTGATTAATGCTGCCTGGATATAAGGGGCACCTGATAGCTCGGCAGCAGGCTCAACACCTGAGCACATACACATAAAAGCAGTAGCAGAGCAGATAAGAAGTGTATCAATAAATACTGAAAGCACCTGAACAAGTCCTTGTTTTGCAGGGTGGCTTACTTCTGCTGATGCTGATGCATTCGGTGCAGAACCAACACCGGCTTCATTACTGAAAAGACCGCGTTTGATACCATACATAACACAAGAACCGCTGAAGCCACCGAAAATAGCTTCAAAATTGAATGCTTCAGCAAAAATCTGTTTAAATACATTAGGCAGAGTTGTAATATTAAGACATACAATAACTAAAGCAATTAAAATATAAGCTACACCCATAAACGGAACTAAAAATGTAGTTACTTTAATTACTCGTTTACCACCGCCAATCAGACAGTATCCGACAACTGCTGCTAATATAATACCAATGATTAACGGTGAATACTTTTCGTTGTAAAAAGTATAACTGGAAAAAGTAGATTGCAGATTATAAGATGCCAACATATTAAATCCGACACCATATGTTAAAATCAGAAATACCGAAAACACAATTGCAAGTGGTTTTGAATGAAGAGCCGCCTCAATATAATATGCCGGACCGCCGTAGCTTCCGTCAGGACCACGTTTTTTATAAATCTGAGCGAGCGTACTTTCAATAAATGCTGATGCGCTTCCGATAATAGCGATTAGCCACATCCAGAAAACTGAGCCGAAACCGCCCAGACACAGTGCAGTAGAAACGCCTATAATATTACCTGTACCTACGCGTGATGCAGTTGAAACCATCAAAGCTTGAAATGATGAAACACCTTTGCCGTCATCCGGCTTTTCCATTACAGCGCGAAATTGTTCTTTTAACAATCTGAACTGAACGTACTTTGTTCTGAATGTAAAATAAAGACCGCCCAGCACCAAAATGATAATCAATACATTGCTGTAGAGAAGATCATTGATTGTTGAAATAATTTTGTCAATCACTTTTTAAACCTCATCTTTTCATTTTCTTAATTTTTAATTATTATATCGAATTTTAATTCAAATGTCAAATTTACGAAATATGTATATAATATATTGCATAAAATACAAAAATATGAGATAATGAACTCAAGAAAGTGGGTGATTTTATGAATTTATATATGAAACAGCACATTTTCACTTGGGGTGATAAATTTGCTATATATGATGGAAACGGAAATGAGAGATATTA
>JBGVHY010000187.1:0-13939 GCA_045122755.1 Acutalibacteraceae bacterium
TGCTCTGCAATATTCCGCTGCCCGACTCGGTTATCCCGATTATCTCAAATTCCTCGTAAGTATTGCCGACAAGCAGATTTATTTTCTTTCCCGTAACGTTCTGCCGCTTGAAAATCGTCTTAGCCGCGTTTTCGTCAAGCAGACAGACGTTTTCCTTAGCTTGTACATCGTGCTCATCAAGCGACCGCCCGTATAAAACATTGACTGCAATTACCTGTTCAGCGCCTGAATCAACACCCCAAATCATAACTTCCTCTGACAAATCGTTCTGAGAAATATTTGATTGTGAGGTCAGTATCGGCATAGCGTTTTTGATGCCTTCCTGCTTTTTTACAAGCTCTAAGTCATCGTTTGTCACCGCGCATTTGTTTGATGAAACCGAGATGCCGTTAAGCCCTAATGAATCCAGCTCGGCATTGACCGTCTTAATTCCCGTATCGCTTATTGTATTAATAAGCATAACTGACATAACGCCTACCGCAATACCGAGAATAGTCAGCGAGGTGCGTATGCCTTTCCTGAAAATATTCCGAAGTGATAAAATTATTGAATCAAGCATTTTTATCACTCCTTATTTCTTACATATTCATCGTCTTTTGCTACACTGTCGGGGTTTGTTATGATATAATCGCCCTCGTTTATTCCGCTTGTTATTATTGTGCCTTTAGAGGTGATTTCATCTGTCTTTATATAAACCTTTTCCGATTTGTTGCCGTTTAAGCGGTAAACAAATTCGCCGTTATCATCCTGTGAAACGCAGTTTGAGGGAATGATAAGGACGTCTTTGAGCGTTTCTGTCACGATTTTTGCTTTTATATTAAAGCCTGATTTTAAAGCTGTATCAGGCTCTTCTATGCTTGCTGTTGCGGTGACATAAGCGGCTGAAGAAGTATTTTGAGTTGCAACCGCGCCGATATTTGTAATGCTGCCCTTGTAGCTTTTTTCAAAAGCACTGCCTGTTATGGTGAGCGACTGTCCGACCTTTACTTTTGAAAAAACATCTTCGCCGATAAGCAAGGTCGCCTGTAGATTATCAGTATCAATGAAGCTTACAAGCTGAGCGTTCTCAGTAGTTACGCAGCCGTCGGCTATAAAAATATTGTTCACAACTCCGTCGTACTGAGAGGTAATATATTTTGTGCCGCTGTATGTTTCACCATTTTCGGAATATATAAGCTCGGTCTGCTCGGTATCGATTTTGAGTATTTTGTCACCTTTTTTTACCTCGTCACCCGTTGTCACCAACACATCTGAAACAACATAAATGCAGTCAGCGGTCTGTAGAGCTTCTTCTTTGGCTGCAATTTTTCCCGAAACAGTGATTGTCTTTTTGGTGTTCTGCTTTTCAGCTTTTATATATTCAACCTTAGGTAATGATGCGTACATCGCCTCAGGTGTATAAACGCTGGCAATAAGTATTATTACTGCCAGAAAAAAGAAAATCGGATATTTTTTCATTGGTATCTTCCTTATTAATTGATTTACACAAAATATTTTTACTTAAAAACGAACATTAATTCATAAATAAAAACAGATAAAACAGGAAATTTTATTTATAACAGTTTGACAAATCTGAAGTATTTTGATATATTTATTTTAAAGATAACTAAAAGATAAAGGTAATTAGAAGTGGACAAAAAGGAAGTTAAAAATATTCATAGCGGACACAGGCAGAGAATGAGAGATAAAGCTTTAAATCACGGCTTTGATTCTTTCGAGCAGCATGAACTGCTTGAAATGCTTTTGTATTCGACCGTTCCGCAGAAGGACACCAATCCGATTGCGCATGATTTGATAAATGCATTTGGCTCATTTCACGCTGTGTTTGAAGCGCCTGCCGAAGAGCTTATGAAAGTCAAGGGAATGACCAAAACCTCGGCTTTTCTGCTTAAAATGATACCTGAGATTTCGTCTGAGTATGTTTATGATAAAGTTTCGTCTAAAACCATTCTTGTCAATGCAAGCGCAAAAGCTTATGAGTATATTGCGCCGAAATTTATCGGCGAGGTAAACGAAGTAGCATATGCTTTGTTTATGAACACCGCAGGCAAACTACTCGCTTGTGAAATTTTAGACAGAGGAACGCTTAATTCTGCTAATATCGACTCGCGAAAATTGGTTACGCTTTGCTTAAGACACAATGCCGCGCAGATCATTGTTTGCCATAATCACCCGAGCGGTGATTCTACACCGTCATCGAGCGATATGATTACTACCAAAAGCATACGAGTAGCAGTAAACAGCGTTAATGTAAGATTTCTTGACCACCTCATCATTACCGATGAAGGTTACACCGCTATGCGCGAAATGCCCCAGTATGCACATTTGTTTAATTAAAAATTCAGCCGAATTGTCTTAATCGGCTGTTTTTTAGTTTATAATAATATTTATAAACGATTTTTGTTGACAAACGAACATTTGTTTGTTATTATATAGTAGTAAAATTTTTAAATTAATCGGAATGAAAAGTATGTTTGAATTAGTATCAAAATTTAAACCGACAGGTGACCAGCCACAGGCTATCGATACATTGGTTGATAGTATTTTAAAAGGTAACCGAGAGCAAACTCTGCTCGGAGTTACAGGTTCGGGTAAAACCTTTACAATGGCGAATATTATAGAGCGTGTGCAAAAGCCTACGCTTATTTTGGCACATAATAAAACGCTTGCGGCTCAGCTTTGTTCTGAGTTTAAAGAGTTTTTTCCAAACAATGCGGTTGAGTATTTTGTATCCTATTACGACTATTATCAACCAGAGGCTTATATTCCGAATACCGATACTTATATTGAAAAAGATTCTGCTATAAATGATGAAATTGATAAATTGCGACATTCCGCAACTGCTGCGCTTTCCGAGAGAGAAGACGTTATTATTGTCGCATCAGTTTCTTGTATTTATTCGCTCGGCGCACCGATTGATTATCGCAGTATGGTTATCTCTTTGCGACCGGGAATGATTATGGACAGGGATAAATTACTGCGAAAGCTCGTTGACTTGCAGTATGAGCGAAATGATATTAACTTTATCCGTAACAAATTCCGCGTGCGCGGTGACGTTGTTGAGATTTTCCCTGCGGCATCAAGCGAAAATGCAATCCGCGTTGAGTTTTTTGATGATGAGATTGACCGTATTTCCGAGTTCAAACCGCTTACGGGTGAGGTGCTTAATACTTTACAGCATATCGCGATTTTCCCTGCTTCACATTATATTATTCCGTTTGAACGAATGAAAGCCGCTACCGATGAAATCGAGCGCGAAATGTGGGAGCGAGTAGATTATTTCACAAAAAACGACCAGTTTATCGAGGCACAAAGAATTCGTCAGCGTACCGAGTATGATATTGAAATGCTTCAGGAAATCGGCATCTGCAAGGGTATTGAAAATTATTCGCGAGTGCTTTCGGGCAGACCCGCGGGTTCAACTCCGTATACGCTTATGGACTATTTTCCTGATGACTATCTGCTTATGGTTGATGAGTCGCACGTAACCTTGCCTCAGGTGCGCGGTATGTTCGGCGGTGACAAGGCGAGAAAGAAAAATCTTATCGACTTCGGTTTCCGTTTGCCGTCGGCTTATGATAACCGCCCACTTAATTTTGATGAATTTTACTCTAAAGTAAATCAGGCGCTTTTTGTGTCTGCTACACCGGGTGAGCTTGAAAAAGAAAAATCAAGCGTAATTGCTGAACAGGTTATCCGCCCAACAGGACTGCTTGATCCGCTTGTAACCGTCAAGCCTACCGAAGGTCAAATTGACGACTTGGTAAGTGAAATCAATAAGAGGGTAGAGCGCAAAGAACGAGTGCTTATTACTACTTTAACAAAAAAACAGGCTGAGGATTTGACTGAATTTTTAGAGGGTATTGATATAAAAGTCCGCTATATGCACTATGATATTGACACTATTGAGCGAATGGAAATTATCCGCGATTTGCGACTCGGTGAATTTGATGTGCTTGTCGGAATTAATCTGCTTCGTGAAGGTCTTGATATTCCTGAGGTGTCATTGGTTGCAATTCTTGATGCCGATAAGGAAGGCTTCTTGCGTAGCGAAACCTCGCTTGTCCAGACGATAGGACGAGCCGCGCGAAACTCCGAAGGCGAGGTTATTATGTATGCCGATTCTGTAACGCGTTCAATGGAGGCGGCAATTACTGAGACCAACCGCCGTCGTGAAATTCAGATGCAGTATAATAAAGAGCATAATATCACGCCTAAAACTATTATTAAAGATGTGCGCGAAGTGCTCGAAATCTCTAAAAAAGAGGAGAAGAGCGAAAATAAACGTATGTCGCCTAAGGAACGTGAGGAGCTTATCAATAAGCTTACTCGCGAGATGAAATCGGCGGCTAAAATGCTTGAATTTGAACACGCAGCATACCTGCGTGACCGCATAGAAAAATTGAGAAAAGGAAAATAAACTTTTTATGAGAGAAAATATTGAAATAAAAGGTGCGAGAGAAAATAACCTTAAAGATATTGATGTTACCATTCCGCGTGATAAGCTTGTCGTACTTACAGGGCTTTCGGGTTCCGGTAAATCCTCGCTTGCTTTTGATACGCTTTATGCCGAGGGTCAGCGCCGATATGTCGAGTCACTTTCCTCTTATGCGAGAATGTTTTTAGGTCAGATGGAAAAGCCTGATGTTGACAGTATCGACGGCTTATCTCCTGCAATTTCAATCGACCAGAAAACTACCTCCAAAAACCCGCGTTCAACCGTCGGCACAGTAACTGAAATTTACGATTATCTGCGACTTTTATATGCGCGTATCGGTGTGCCTCATTGCCCTGTCTGCGGTAAGGAGATTAAACAGCAGACCGTTGATCAGATTGTTGATAAGGTGCTTTCCCTTCCCGATGGCGAGAAAATTCAGATTTTAGCGCCTGTTGTAAGAGGACGAAAAGGTGAGCACAAGGATAAATTTGAAAGCGCTAAAAAAAGCGGATATGTCCGTGTTCGTGTTGACGGAAATACTTACGATTTAGCCGAAAAAATCGAGCTTGAGAAAAATAAAAAGCATAATATCGAAATTGTTGTTGACCGCCTTAAAATCAGCGACTCTATTAAGTCGCGACTTGCCGACTCTATCGAAACCGCATCTAAAGTGGCAGACGGCTTGGTGCTTGTCGATGTAATCGGCAAGGAAGAGCTTCTTTTCTCGCAGAATTACGCTTGTCCTGAACATGGCGCAAGCTTTGATGAATTAGCGCCGAGAATGTTCTCGTTTAATAATCCTTTCGGTGCTTGCCCTAAATGTACAGGTCTTGGTATGTTTCTTAAAATCGACCCTGAATTGGTAGTGCCTGACCCGTCGTTGTCAGTACGTGAGGGCGCAATTAAAGGTGCAGGCTGGAACAATATCAAAGGCTCATCAATCGCAACTATGTATTACAACGGTTTGGCTGAGCACTATAAATTTTCTCTTGACGTACCGTTTAAGGAACTTCCCGAAAAAGCAAAACAGGTTTTGCTTTTTGGAACAGATGGCGAAAAAATTAAACTCAACCGCAAATTTGCATTCGGCTCAGGCACTTATGAAGCACCTTTTGAGGGTGTTTGCAACTCGCTTGAGCGCCGTTATAATGAGTCGGGCAGCGATTATGCAAAATTCGATATTGAAAATTATATGACTGAAGTTCCTTGCCCTGAGTGTAAAGGCAAACGTCTGTCGCCGCAGGCACTTGCAGTTACCGTCGGCGGTAAAAATATTATGGAACTTTGCGATATGTCGGTCAAAAATCACCTGCAGATGGTAAATGGACTCGAGCTTTCAGGCAGAGAAAAAATGATAGGTGAGGGCATTTTAAAAGAGATTAAAGAGCGTCTAGGCTTCTTGCAGAGTGTCGGACTTCATTATCTTACCCTTTCGCGTTCAAGCGGTACGCTTTCAGGCGGTGAAGCACAAAGAATCCGCCTTGCAACCCAGATAGGCTCGTCGCTTATGGGTGTGCTTTATATCCTTGATGAACCGAGTATCGGACTTCATCAGCGTGATAACGATAAGCTTCTTGCAACGCTTAAAAAACTTCGTGACCTCGGCAATACTCTTATTGTTGTTGAGCACGATGAGGATACAATGCGCGAGGCTGATTATATCGTAGATATAGGACCTGGTGCAGGTATAAACGGCGGTAAAGTCGTATTTAACGGTACTCCGCAAGAGCTTATTGAATGTAAAAACAGCATTACAGGCGATTATCTTTCAGGCAGACGTGCAATTCCTGTTCCGAAAGAGCGCCGAAAAGGCAACGGCTTGAGTTTAAAAATCGTCGGCGCTAAGCAGAACAATCTTAAAAATATCAATGTAAAGATTCCACTCGGTAAATTCGTTGCTGTTACAGGCGTTTCAGGCTCGGGTAAATCCTCACTTGTAAACGAAATCCTTTATAAATCAATTGCGAAAACACTTTACCGCGCAAAGGCAAAACCCGGTGAGCACAAGGCGATTGAGGGACTCGAAAATATTGATAAAATAATTAATATCGACCAGTCGCCTATCGGCAGAACACCGCGTTCAAACCCTGCTACTTATACAGGAGTTTTTACCGATATCCGCGCGCTTTTTGCTGAAACTAAAGAGGCAAAAATCCGCAATTATACACAGGGAAGATTTTCTTTCAATGTTAAAGGCGGACGTTGCGAAGCCTGTGAGGGTGACGGTATTTTGAAGATTGAAATGCACTTTTTGCCTGATATCTATGTGCCCTGTGAGGTTTGTAAAGGCGCAAGATATAACCGCGAAACCTTGGAAGTTAAATACAAAGGCAGGAGCATTTACGATGTACTCGAAATGACGGTTGAGGAAGGACTTAAATTCTTTGAGCATATCCCGAAAATCAGCCGTAAATTGCAGACCTTGTATGATGTAGGATTAGGTTACATTAAAATCGGTCAGCCGGCTACCACTCTTTCGGGCGGTGAGGCTCAGCGAGTAAAACTTTCAACCGAGCTTTCTAAGCGTTCTACAGGTAAAACCTTGTATGTGCTTGACGAGCCTACAACAGGACTTCATACCGCCGATGTTCATAAGCTTGTTGACGTGTTACAATCGCTTGTTGATAAGGGCAACACTATCGTTGTAATCGAGCATAACCTCGATGTTATCAAGTGCGCCGACCATATTATCGATATGGGTCCTGAGGGCGGCGACGAAGGCGGAACTGTCGTTGTTGAAGGCACACCTGAAGAGGTAGTTAAATGCAAGGAATCCTATACAGGTAAGTATCTTAAAAAATTACTCTAAAATCAGGACAGTTGACCTCGGTTCAACTGTCCTTTGAAATGTTTACAACTTGTTAAAATTTTAAACTGTTATTTATGATATACTCTAAAATGATATAAAGGAGTGGTGTTATGTTTGGTTATGTAAAAGCGCATAAGCCTGAATTAAAATTAGCCGAATATGACACTTACAAAGCAATCTATTGCTCAATCTGCCGACAACTGGGCAAGGATTTCGGCATTTTTGCAAAATTCATTCTTTCGTATGACTTTGTGTTTTTGGCAATGCTTAAGCTCGGTTTAGCTGATGAGTGTTGCGGTTATACTAAAATGAGATGCCCTTTTAACCCTGCTAAAAAGTGTATGCGTCTTGAAAAAGAATCGGAGCATTTATCCTTCGCATCTGCTTGTCTTATAATAATGTTTTATTATAAGCTAATTGATGATATGCACGATAACGGAGTAAAAGGAAAACTCAGAAGCGGTATAATTTATCCTATATTTGCGCATTACCGAAAAAAAGCACGCAAAAAATATGCCGATATTGATGATAAAATCGGTGCGTTGATGAATCAGCAGTCGCAGGTTGAAAATGCCCAGTCAAAAAGCGTTGATGCGGCGGCTGATCCTACCGCAAAAATGCTTGAATATATCTTTGCTTACGGCGAAGAGGGTAGTAATAAGCGGATTTTAGAGCGAGTCGGCTACCTTGCAGGTAAATGGGTTTATCTTATCGACGCGCTTGATGATTTAAGCGAGGATTTGAAGAAAAATTCCTACAACCCATTTATAAAAAAGTACAATCTTAAAAGCGGCGATACTACAACTGAAGTCCGCGAGAGCGCAACCGGTCTTATTAACAACTGCAATGTAGAACTTAGTAATTCCTTTGAATTGCTCACGTTTAAAAGATACAAAACTATACTCTCAAATATAATTTATCTCGGACTTGTGAATGAATTAAAGAGAGTGAATAAGGAGAAAAAAGATGACTAATCCATATGAGGTTCTCGGAGTAGATAAAAACGCTACCGATGAAGAGATTAAAGCGGCTTATAAAAATCTTGCGAGAAAGTATCACCCTGATAACTACTCGGACAACCCGCTTTCGGATTTAGCTGAAGAAAAAATGAAAGAAATCAACGAAGCTTATGACAGCATTATGGAGAAAAGACGTAAAGGCTTCAAAGGCTCGGGTTATAATAAAAACAACACCTATAGCGAAACAGGCGTTTATGCCGATGTTCGCAGATTTATAAATCAAAACCGCCTTGAAGAGGCTCAGGAGATACTCGACGGCGTAAGCATTTCCGAGCGAAATGCCGAGTGGTATTTCTTAAACGGATCGGTGCTTTACCGCCGCGGCTGGTATGATGATGCGTATACTTCATTCTCAACCGCTTGCAGAATGGACCCGACCAACGCTGAATACAGAGATACTTTAAACCGTATTTCTATGCAGCGCCGCGGTCAGTTCAGAGGCGGATATAATACTGCCGGCTATAACGGTGGAGGTTGTTCTACTTGCGATATATGTCAAGGGCTTATTTGTGCCGACTGTTGTTGCGAATGTATGGGCGGCGACCTTATAGATTGTTGCTGATTATGTAAAAAAAGGTGGAGTTTAAGTGAAAAATAATAAAGTAAAAACTACTTCGGCTCTTGCGCTTTGCGGACTTTTTTCGGCATTATCAGTTATGGTAATGTTGCTTGCTCATATTGGCATACTCACTTATGCAGTACCTGCAATTGCAGGCGCTTTACTTGTAATAATCTACCTTGAATTAGGTGTCAAAAACGCGTTTACCGTATATCTTACGGTAAGCGTTTTGTCGTTTTTAATATGCGAAAAAGAAGCATCGCTCTGCTACATACTCTTTTTCGGGTATTATCCTGTTTTAAAAGCCTATCTTGAACGGATTTCAAAAAAATCGGTGCAGTGGATAGTAAAAGTGCTTATATTTACCTTTTCGTTTGCAGTTATAATGTTGCTTTGTGCATTTGTTTTCGGTATTCCGATTGACGATATGGGCGGCGGTGCGTTGTATCTTGCAGGTCTATTTGCAGGCTTTGAAGTTATGTTTGTGCTTTATGATATTGCGTTGACCCGCGTAATTACGCTTTATCTTGTAAGATACCGAGAAAAATTCAGAAAATTAATGAAGTTAAAATAGCCTTATACTTGAGGAAAAGGTGTCTGCCTTGCAGACGTATAAGGTGTACTTTAGTTATTTTTGATTAATGTAAGGGGAATTTTATTTTGAAAAAATACGATGCCGCGGTTATAGGCGGCGGTGCGGCAGGTCTTTTCTGCGCAGGGCATCTGGGACAAAACGGACTTTCTGTAGCTTTAATCGAGCGCAATGAAAAAGTCGGCAGAAAGTTGCTTATAACAGGTAAGGGCAGATGCAATATAACAAATATGTCTGATAAAAATGAATTGATTTCTGCGCTTACCAAAAACGCAAAATTTATGTACAGCGCGTTTTCAACCTTTGATGCATACGACACAATCGACTTTTTTGAATCACATAATGTGCCGATAAAGGTCGAGCGCGGAAACCGCGTTTTTCCTGTATCGGACAAGGCTGTCGATGTTGTTGACTGCCTTTATGAATTTGTAAAAAAGAATAATGTTGATATAATTAATGACCGTGCGTTAAGTTTAAAAAGCGACGGCGAGAAAATCGCCGCCATTTGCCTCGAAAACGGAGGTATTATTGAATGTGATAATGTTGTTATCGCAACAGGCGGTAAATCTTATCCTAAAACAGGCTCAACGGGTGACGGATACATTTTAGCAGAGAAACTAGGGCATACTATTATAAAGCCTGTCGGCTCATTAGTTCCGCTTAATGTTATGGAAGGTGCAGCCGCCGAGATGCAAGGACTTTCTCTTAAAAACGTTGCACTCTCGGTTAAGGATACTGTAAGCGGTAAAATGGTTTATACCGATTTCGGCGAGATGCTTTTTACTCATTTCGGTCTTTCAGGTCCGATGATTTTATCGGCTTCGGCGCATATAAGAGATTGCAAGCCCAACCAGTATAAAATTCATATCGACTTAAAGCCCGCATTAGACCATGAAAAGCTTGACGCGCGAATTTTACGAGATTTTTCGGAAAACAGCAATAAAATTTTGCTTAATTCTTTATCAAAATTGTTGCCTTCCAAGATGATTCCTGTTATAATAAGACTCAGCGGCATAAACGGAATGACAAAGGTTAATCAGATAACCCGCGAGCAGCGTGAGCGCCTTGCGAGCGTTATGAAAGACTTAAGCTTTACCGTTGCTTCGCTAAGACCCGTTGAAGAGGCTATCGTTACCTCGGGCGGCGTTGATGTTTCGGAAATTAATCCGAAAACCATGCAGTCAAAACGTTGCGAAAATATTTATTTTGCAGGCGAGGTTATGGACGTTGATGCGTATACAGGCGGATTTAATTTGCAGATTGCGTTTTCTACAGCTTTCTGCGCGGCAAAAGCTATAAGTGAAAAATAAAGGGGAAAATTTTATGATTTCAGTTGCAATCGACGGACCTGCCGGTGCAGGTAAAAGTACTATTGCCAAATTAGCTTCAAAAAAATTAGGCTATATTTATGTTGATACAGGTGCTCTTTACCGTTCAATCGGTTATTTCGTAATGAAAAACGGCGGCGATATTGATAATGCCAAAAGTGTAGTATCTTTCTTGCCGAAAATCAGAGCCGAGATTAAGTTTATTGATGAAACTCAGCACGTTTTTGTAAACGGCGAAGATGTAAGCGATAAAATCCGTACCGAGGAAGTCTCAAGAGCAGCTTCAAAGGTTTCAGCTATTCCCGAGGTTCGAGAGTTTTTGCTCTCTTTACAGCGCGATTTTGCTAAAAAATATAATGTCGTAATGGACGGCAGAGATATCGGAACAGTTGTTTTGCCTGATGCCGAGGTTAAAATTTTCTTAACTGCTTCACCTGAGGTTCGCGCAAACCGAAGATATAAAGAACAGGTTGAACGTGGATTGGACGTAAATTATGATGAAATTTTAGCGGATATAAAAGAGCGTGACTATCGCGATGAAAACCGCGAAATCGCACCGCTTAAATGCGCGGACGACGGCGTTTACCTTGATTCTTCAAATTTCTCAATCGAAGAAAATGTAGACGAAGTTTTAAAAATCGTAGACGAAAAAATCAAAGAAAAAGGGGATAAATAATCTTGAATATCAATCCTCATAAACAGAATAAATTTATTTCTGTCATAATCGACATTTTAAAGCCATTTGTTAAACTTATCTGCCGCGTTGAAATCAGAGGTATGGAAAATCTGCCGACTAGCGGCGGATACGTTTTCTGCAGTAACCATATTTCGTTTATGGATCCTGTATTCTGGATTGTTTTCACCAAAAAACGTATTCAGTATATGGCTAAGGCAGAGCTTTTTAAGAATAAGCTTTTTACTTGGTTTTTTAATAAAGTAGGCGTTTTCCCGGTTGATCGCGGCGGTGGCAGTGCAGGCTCGGTTTCTCATGCTATAAAGCTTGTTGAAGAGGGCGGAATTTTAGGTATTTTTCCTGAGGGCACACGCTCGAAGGACAATAAACCTATGAGAGCAAAATCGGGTACTGCGTACATAGCAAATGCTACAAATTCTGATATCGTACCTGCTGCTGTATGCGTAAAAAGCAAGGTAAGACCTTTTAGGAAAACCATTCTTATTATCGGCAAGCCTATTCCTCATGATGAAATTCATTTTGAAGGCACTGACCGTAAGGGTCTTCGCACAGCGTCGACAAGAATTATGGAAGAGATAACAAAGCTTTGGGAGAATGGACAAAATGAGTTTTAAAATACAACTTGCCGAAACCGCAGGTTTCTGCTTTGGTGTAAACCGCGCGATTGAGCTGGTTGAAAAATTACTTTCCGAGGGCAAAAAGGTATGCACCTTGGGTCCAATTATCCATAATCCGCAGATGGTTGAGTCGCTTGAAAACCGCGGTGTAATAATCGCTGAGTCTATCGCTGATGTTCCCGACGGTTACACCGTCGTAATCCGTTCGCATGGTGTTGATAAAGCCACTTACAAGGAGATAGAAAACTGCGGACTGGAGGTTTGCGATGCAACCTGTCCGTTTGTTTATAAAATTCATAAAATCGTTGAAAAAAATTCGGGTGAGAATACTCCTGTGCTTATCGCAGGCGATGAAGCTCACGCTGAGGTTATCGGAATTATGGGTTTTGCCTGTAGCGATGTTTATTGCTTTAAAACCGAAGAAGAATTAAACGAAATTATTGAAAAAAGTAAAAATAATTCACAAAACGACCCGATTGTCGTTTCTCAAACGACATTCAACGCAAAAAAATGGGAAGTTTTTAAAAAAATTATCAAAAAAGTCTATACAAATGCGATTTTTTTTGATACAATATGTGATGCGACTACCGAAAGACAAAATGAGGCAGACAGTCTGGCAGAAAAGACTGACCTGATGGTAGTAATCGGCGGAAGACACAGTTCAAACACAAAGAAGCTGTTTGAAATCTGTTCTAAAAAAACCAAAACAATTCTTATCGAAACCGCTGATGAATTAAATACTGCCGATTTTAAATCGGTACGCTTTGTTGGAGTGACCGCGGGTGCTTCCACACCTGCTGTTATAATTAAGGAGGTACTAAACAGAATGACCGAAATTTTAAAAAATGAGGAAACTATGGCTGAAGAAGTTACAGCTGAAACTAACATGGAGGCTGAAACTGTGGCTGAAAAGTCCTTTGACGATATGACATTCGAAGAAGCACTTGAAGAGTCGTTAAACAGCATGAACTCTAACCAGAAGGTTAAGGGTGTTGTAGTTGCTGTTAACCCAACCGAAGTTCAGGTTGATATCGGACGTAAGTACACAGGTATCGTTCCTGCTAACGAGCTTTCAGCAGAGCCAAATGTTAACCCTGTTGACCTTGTTAAGGTTGGCGACGAAATCGACCTTATCGTTATGAGAACTAACGATCAGGAAGGTATCATTACTCTTTCTAAAAAGCGTTTTGACTCTTATGCAGGTCTTAATGCAATGGAAGAAGCAAAAGAGAACGACACTATTCTCGAAGGCAAAGTAACTGCAGTTGTTAAAGGCGGCGTTACAGTTGTTTCAAACGGTGTACGTGTATTTGTTCCTGCTTCACATGCAACTCTTACTCGTGGTGAAGACCTCGAAGCTTTGGTTGGCACAACTGTATCATTCAAAGTTATCGATATCCGCCGCGGCAGAAACGTTGTAGGCTCAATCCGCGTTGTATTGCGTGACGAGCAGAAGAAGATGAGAGAAGCACTTTGGGCTTCTATCGAAGTTGGTAATACATACGAAGGCGTTGTTAAATCACTTACATCTTACGGCGCATTTGTTGATATCGGCGGTCTTGACGGTATGATTCATATTACCGAGCTTGCTTGGACAAGAATTAAACATCCATCAGAGGTTGTAAACGTAGGCGATACAGTAACTGTTTACGTTAAAGACCTTGATAAAGAGAATAAGAAAATTTCTCTCGGCTTCAAAAAAGCTGAGGACAATCCTTGGGAAATCATCAAAACAAAATATCAGGTTGGCGATGTAGCAAAAGTTAAAATCGTAAGCTTCGCTTCTTATGGCGCATTTGCTAATCTCTTACCTGGCATTGACGGTCTTATCCATATTTCTCAGATTGCTAATAAGAGAATTGAGAAACCTCAGGATGTTCTTT
>JBGVHY010000188.1:0-14275 GCA_045122755.1 Acutalibacteraceae bacterium
GCATACTCTTCTTTAAGTTCCGACAAAACTAGGGACAAACAAACGGAATCAGCACCGCCCGAAAGTCCGATAACGATGCTGTCGCCTTTTTCTATTAAATTGTACTTTAAAATAGTATCAATTACTTTTTGTTTCATTGTTCTTCGTGCGCATAATCGCGGGTTGTAAACCTTGTAAACTGAGCGTCAAAGTTAAGATAAGCAGTACCGACCTCACCGTGACGGTTTTTCGCGATTATACATTCTGCATCATTCTTATTTATATCATCAGGATTTTCGCTTTCAGCCTGATAGTAAATATCACGGTAAATGAACATTACGATATCGGCATCCTGCTCGATAGAACCTGAGTCACGAAGGTCAGCGAGCTGAGGTTTATGAGATTTGCCTCTTGCCTCAGTTGAACGCGCAAGCTGTGAACAACAGATAATCGGAACATTAAGCTCTTTCGCCATTGCCTTTAAGTTACCTGTGATATCTTGAATCTGCAGAACTCGGTTGTCCTTATATTTAGTTGAGGTCATAAGACCTAAGTAGTCGATGATAACCAGATCAGGCTTCGGATTGAGTCGGCGCAGTCTTGCTTTAATCTCTGCAACGGTCATACCCGGAGTTTCATCCAAAAACAAGTTACACTCGGTTAAAATACCGCTTGCTTGAGCAATTCGCGACCATTCGTTTGAGTCAAAATCGCCTGTTCTGAATTTGGTTGAAGGAATAGCCGCCTCTGAAGCGATAAGTCGCTCAGCCAACTGCTCCCTTGTCATTTCGAGCGAGAATACTGCAACGCATTTTTTAGACTGCAACGCAACATTTCGCGCAAAATTAAGTGCGAGCGAGGTTTTACCCATACCAGGACGGGCACCGAGGATTATAAGGTCAGACTTATGAAAACCCGAAATAAATCTGTCAATCGCAGAAATTCCGCTAGGGATGCCGACAAAGTCCTCTTTATACTCCTCTTTTGAAAGCTTATCAAGCTTATCGAAGGTCTCGCCCGTGATAACCTTTTTAATATGAACAAGTCCGCCGACCTCACGGTTTTGTCTTATCTCGTAAATGCTCTGTTCAGCCGAGTCAAGCAGTAAATCCGCGTCAACCTCAGCCTCGGAAGCATCAGAAATAATTTTTCTTGCCGCCAAAATTAACGAGCGGACATAATGCTTTTCCTTAACGATTTTTGCGTAAGAAACACAGTTTGCACTGGTCGGCACAATCTGAGCCAATTGCAATAAATATGATTTACCGCCTGCATCATCAAAGACCTTTTCTTTCTTTAATTCCTCAAGTACAGTAATCGAGTCTATTTTTTTAGAGAGCGCATCCATCGCCCACATAACTTCCGCAATTGCCTTGTGCTGGGGAAGATAAAAATGCTCAGGTTTTATGATTTCTGCGATATCAGAAATCACATCGGGGTCAATAAGTATTGCGCCGAGCACAGCCTGCTCAGCCTCAAGCGAAAACGGCAATACCTGAGATTCGCTACTTAACATCTCCTGATTTTCCATCAGCATTTACACCTCTCTTTTTTTAAACTTAAAAATTTCTTATTTTGCAGTAATTTCTACTGACATTTTAGCAATAACGCCCTGATAAAGCTTAACATCGAAGCTATAAGTACCTGTGTTTTTCATATCAGGCGCTGAAATCTTCTTTTTATCAACCTTGATAGAATACTCTTTTTCAAGTAACTCAGCAAGCTCTTTGCTTGTAACCGCGCCGAAAAGTTTACCGCTCTCACCGCATTTAGCGCTTACTTTTAAAGTTTTGCCATCGATTTTAGCCTTGTTGCTTTCAGCTGCGGCTTTTTCCTCAGCTTTATGATGAGCTACTGCTTGCGTTTTACTATTTAATTCGCTCATTGCCTGATTTGTAGCCTCGATAGCCAAGCCTTTTGGTAAAAGGAAGTTTCTGGCGTATCCGTCAGATGCGTTTTTAACGTCACCTTTTTTACCCATTCCTTTTACGTCCTGTAATAATATAACCTTCATATCGGTTTCCTCCAATTAATTTACTCTTTTTCTTTAGCTTTTTTGATAGCTTCGTTTACAATTTCAAGGCAGTCATTAAAACTTGAGCAATCGACCTGAGCCGCTGCCATAGTCTGGTGACCGCCGCCGCCTAACTGCTCCATAATAACCTGTACGTTAACCTTGCCAAATGAACGTGCCGAAATATTCGCCTTTCCTTTGACTTGCGAAATCGCAACAAACGATGCCTCGACACCTTTGATTGTAAGCAGCTCGTCAGCCGCCTGAGCCGCGGCAATTCGCCCGTAAGCATCACGCTGAGTGCAGTAAGCAACCGCGTAATTCTTGATGACCTTAGCTGATGAAACAATAGTCGATTTAAGCGCATAAGTTTCCATTGTTTCCGAGAAAAACTCTTTAACCTGAACAGGATCAGCGCCTTTATCACGTAGGTAAGCTGTAGCCTCAAAGGTGCGCGGAGTTGTGCGAAGCACAAGATTTTTTGTATCAAGCATAATGCCCGCAAGCAGTGCATTAGTCGAAGATTTTTCTACAAAATCGCCGCCGAAATATCGGATAAGCTCAGTCACCATCTCGCAGGTGCTAGAACTTGACGGGTCATGGTAAAATAGGATTGAATTATTAATGCAATCAACGGTTCTTCTGTGGTGGTCGATGACTACAACGTCCTTGCACTTTTCATAAACCTCTTCCGACTCCAATCTGCTACTGCAATGAGTATCCACCGCGATAAGCAAGGTTTTATGCTTAATTTTCGGCATTGCCTCATCGGGAGAGAGAATAAAATCATCATTAGGCTGAATACGTGCTGTATATCTAAGCAATGACCCTGCCATTGTATTTTTATAATTACAAACAATATTGACCGGTTTATTCAGCTTTTGTATAGCGCAGAAAAGTCCGTAAGCCGCACCGTAAGCGTCCATATCCGAGAAGCTGTGTCCCATAATAAGAATGTTTTCACTACTTAAAATAAGCTTTTTCAGAGTCTGCGAAACCAGTCGCATTCTTACCGCCGTATTAACAGGCTTTGACTCGGTAACGCCGCCGAAAAATTCAAATTCTTCGTCGTTTTTGATTACCGCCTGGTCACCGCCGCGACCGAGCGCCATTTCAAGCGCATTATTTGCAAACTCAACGCACTCCGACAAATTCTCGCCATTTACACCGACACCGATTGACAAAGTAGCCGAGCCGCGTTCACCAAAATCAAGCTTTCTTACCTTTGAAAGCACCTCGAATTTATTTTTAAGAATTTCATCAAAAACAGTTTTTTCAACAAGCAGAAAATACTTATCGTTTGAAATTTTTTGAATGTAACCTTTAGAGTCTTTATCAAGCTCTTCAATACAACGCTCGATTGTACCCAAAATCTCATTTTTCTTACTTTCAGGGGTGTTTCTCAGCAACAAATCAAGTCCGTCAATATGAATAAAGAAAACGCAAGGTCTTGACTCTTCATATCGAAGCTTCAATGATGAAAACGCAGTATCATCATCAAAGAAATAAATTGTCTGACCCTCATATTTATCCGAACAAACAAGCGGAAAAACATTGAAAAATCGGCTGTTATATTCCACTCTCGACATATCGCTGCTTTCCAACTCATCTCTGGTTTTCTCACCGAAAACAGCATCGATTTTCAATCCGTAGGCATCATTTCCTTTTAAAACAATGCTTCTGAATTTATCGTTATACCAAGTAATCTCATTACTTGGGTTTACAATCATCATAGCAATGCCGAAATCGTTCATCGCTGAATTATTGGCATCGGTAATATGCCTTGCAGCTGCCTTAAAGTAGCTGTTTATAAGCTGTCTTGCAACAAGAACACATCCTACTGACAGAATGCAGACAGCCAGAATAACAAGAAATTCAATATAAACAAGCGATGTATCATAGCTTGCTACAATTATAGAAAAAGACACAACAAGTACAACCGCTATAATAATTGAAAGCAGTTTTGTAAAATTAATACGCTCTTTCATATTTAAACTCCTTTTTATTCAATGCACCGTATGTCGTCACTCGTAACAAGTGCAACAGGTCTTCGACCCGACGCTCTGCATTCGTGAGATGTAGGTGTGACCATTGGTCGCACCATTTTTCTCAATGCACCGTATGTCGTCACTCGTAACAAGTGCAACAGGTCTTCGACCCGATGCTCTGCATTCGTGAGATATCTTTAATTCATCGCAAAGCGATACCGATATTATTCATTACAAGCAAAGATTGTCTTAGCCTGGCTAATCTTCCACGACTATATCGTCACCAAGAGATGAAACCAGTGCGTCAAGTGGGTCATTTTCGACAACTTTAGGTGCGGTTTTTCTGTTATAAGGTCCCAGACCGTATTTTACCCCAGTAACCTTAAGCACCGCGTTTCTTATGGCATCCTTATACCTATCGTTGCTTCTGATGGTCTCCAAAAATGTCGGATTAGGCGCATCAATAAGCAACAATTTTCCGTCAATATACGCCTTAGAATTATTAAGCACCGCATAGATAATATGCGATTCTTCTTTCAAAATTTCCATTACCTCAGGCCATTTTGTAAATCTTACAACCTCACCTTTAGGTGCTTTTGGCTGATTTTCTTTCGGCATTTCCTGTTTTGGTTGAGAGGCTTTTGCCGTCTCTTCGCCGACATTTTTAGTCTTAACTGACGGCGCATCTTCAACCGTTTCTCCAGCACTCGAAGGTGCTTGCACAAAATTTCCTGTAAGCATCTTATTTTCAAGCTCTGCGATACGCTTGAGCAATGCCTCATTTGAACTGTCAAGATCATCGGTGCAGAGTCGTATCAGTGCTGTTTCTGCGGCAATTCGCTTAGAAGCTCCACCCTTCATTTTATCAAGGCTTTCAGATAATTTCTGTGAGCAGTAAAGAATACTTTCAAATCTTACACGTTTTGCCTGTTCCTCGATTCTTTTTACATCTTCATTTGTGCCTGTAATAAGGCGTGCAAAATCCTTAGAAGTTTTAGCAACCAGCAAATCGCGGTAATGCGAAATAAGGTCAGTAAACAAGCGCTCGATATCACAAGACGAAGTATAAAGCTCATCGAGCAGCTGCAAAGAAGCAGCCGCATCTTTTTTCTCAATAATATCAACAAGCGAGAAAAGATGCTCCTTGCCGATAAGTCCCGCGCTTTCAGCAACAAGACTTTCGGTGATATTTTTATCAGTACCTGCACAAAGGTCAAGCAAGCTGAGCGCATCTCGCATACCGCCATCAGCGAGCTTCGCGATAAGCATAGCGGCATTATCTTCAACATTCAGCTCCTCCTGCTGGCAGATATATTTAATTCTGGCGGCAATAACATCAACCGAAATTCGGTTGAAATCATAGCGTTGGCAACGTGAAAGAATTGTAGGCGGAATTGCCCAAACCTCAGTTGTAGCGAGAATAAAAATCGCGTGTTTCGGCGGCTCTTCAAGCGTTTTAAGAAGCGCGTTAAAAGCCTCTTTTGTAAGCATATGAACCTCGTCGATAATATAAACGCGGAATTTCGCCTTTGAAGGCATATACTCAATCTGCTCACGCAGATTTCTTATATCGTCAACGCCGCGGTTTGAAGCCGCATCGATCTCAACAACATCAAAAATTTCACCGCTGTCAATACCGCGGCAATTTTCGCACTCGTTACAAGGGTCGCCATCTATCGGATTCAAGCAGTTAACCGCTTTTGAAAGGATTTTTGCGCTCGAAGTTTTACCCGTACCGCGCGAACCTGTAAAAAGGTAAGCATGGGTAAAGCGGTTTTCCGCAACCTGAGTTTTCAGGGTATTTGAAATATGGTCCTGACCGCAAACGTCAGAAAAGGTCTGCGGACGGTATTTTCTGTATAAAGCCTGATACACAAAAACACTCCTCTCAAAAGTTTTAAAATACTAAAACTGCCTATGCGCTTAAGTCTGCGGACACAGGTAAAGCTGCGGCACACGGGCAGATTCGCTTAATGCTGCTCGGTTCCCCGCCTGACATGGTTCACGAAGGTCCGTTGCACAGGACCCGATATCCGCATACTTAAAAGCATAGGCAAGACTATATCTTAACTATTAAATTAGCAATCTATATTATAATACATTACAACGAATTTTGCAACCCTTTTTTTCAAAGCATTTTATTCAAGTCACCGCGAGTCTTCTCTCGTTACAAGTGTATCTAGTCTTCGACCCAATGCTTTGAGCTCGTAAGATGAACAGGCGAGTATTACTCTTCCCTACAATATACCCACAAGCTTATCTGTTTTTGTTTATTACAAATCCGCAATATTTATAATATCCTTACTTAATTCCTTAGCATATTTCAAAGCATCGTACGCACCGCCGTAATTTTTTGCAACATAAAAAATACAAAGGTCAGAACCGAATACCATATCTCTGTTGCGAATACATATTGCGTGTTTAGGATGAATTCTGTTGATAGTATCAAAGATTTCAACTATATTATAATACTTCTCAAAAGCCTCTTTATTATTTGAATATTCGGCTCTTTCATACGGCAAGACACAGATATGAGCAACATTATCGGCGTCCATTTCGCGCTTTACACGATTAATTGTCGAAGAAACAATGCGGTCAAACTCACCGTCTCTGCCAACACGAAAAATTACATAATTGTTCTCGTTTATACATCTTCTTATTAGTTTTTCAAGCTGTTCTTCCACGAACTGAAAATCGTCAATCTCCCTATGACCGAAAAAACAAACAGCCAGCAATCCTAACTTTCTATTTATTGACTCCATAAAAACCTCCAAAATTTAAAGCATTTGATTTAAATTTTAAACAAATGTCTGTTATATTATAATATTGCTCTAAATATTAGTCAATAGCTTTATAACGAGTACAGAAAATAATTATAAGAAAAACTATAATTGTTATAATGATTGGAGGTTCGTTATGAGTAAAGATGTGAATTTTAGAAATCGAGATAGATTTATTCAATTAGGAATTACAATTTCCGCATTAAGAAAAATGCGCGGAATGTCGCAGGAAACACTTGCTGAAAAAGCAAAAATGAGCCGCTCTCATCTAAGTGCTATCGAAGCTCCGAATATTGTAAGACCTTTTTCGTTAGAAGTGTTTTATAATATTGCCGATGCATTGGAAGTTGAACCGGGTGACTTGATAAATGCCTCATTATTCCCTGACCAAATTATTAGTAAAAAGAAATAGCTTAAATCCACTTGTCAAAATTTGACTAGTGGATTTTTGTTTAATCTTTATGTTACTTTGTTTCGCGACAAAGTAACCCAAACGCGCAAGGAAGCGTCCTTACGTATCCTCTGCATTATACTCGTTTTTGCAGTTGATTGAAAATTTTTTTTAAAAAAAAGGTGGGCGACCAATAATGGTCGGCCACCATTTTAATTCATCGTTGCATCGTACACCTATATTTAACAATCATTCTTCTTGCTGCGAGCGGTAGTCGCAATGATTATCATAGATGCACACATCAAAGCAACCCACAAATCCATACTGCTTCCCTCACCCGTTTTCGGGGATTTTTCATTAGAATTTAAAGTATATTTTGATGTGTCGTCGGTATCAGCAGCCGTATTTTTACTGCTTTTTTCCTGTGTTCTGGTTTTTTCCGTTTCCTTAGTACTTTCGGTTACAGTAGTGCTTTCACTTTGTCCGATGGTTGTGGTAGTTTCGGTGGTTGTAGTAGTTGGTGTATTAGTCACTATATTAATACGGTTCTGGCTTACTGCGTATTCTTCTCCGATAACACTGCCGAGATTGTCTACGATATAAATTTCAAGCATCTCAACATCGAGCATACCGTCATTTTTAACAACTTTTGCGTCCTTAAACATAGATGCACCGCCGCCCTGCTCTAAAAGCAGATAATTATGTGATGCAAGGGTATATGTTTTTGTAAGTTCTATCGGCTCATATTGTCCACTTGTTTTATTAAGCACCTTTACATTAGATACTCGGCGCTGTCCCTCCACGCTGACGAACACCATATTTTCATCCAGCTTTACAGACGAATCAATAGAACCGTTTAAATCAAAGGTTATACCTGAAACATGCTGGAATGAACCATCTTCATTAGGATAGTTGATAACACCCAGCTCAAGCATATCGACAATTTGCTGGCCTGTTACCTCGACAACGCAGACCGTATTATTAAACGGAAATACGCTCAAAATATCATTAAAGGTAACATCGCCGCTGTCCATATTCGCGCGGATACCTCCGCCGTTCATAAAGCCGATATCTGCACCTGTAACTACGCGGAAAGCATCGGCACAAAAATCGCCGAGATTGGTTTCAGCATTGCGGATAATGCGGTTTCCGTCTTTATCAACGGTTGTAAGGTTTACTTTGCTCTCGCCGATTTTACGCTCGCCAAGCGTGCTGTATTCCTCTCTGATTTTTGCGATATAATCCGCAACTACGCTATCAGTTTTTTCGTAATTTTCGGTAGGAATAAGCTCGGTTTTGATTTTGCCGTCGGAAATAGTAAGCTTACCGATATTGGCAAACTGTGTTCCTGTAGAAGTAACAACTACCTCGTTTCCGCCTTCATCGATAACGGTCATATTTTCAACAACGCTGTGCGAATGACCGTCAAGAACAACATCGAGTCCGGTTGTGTTTTTAATAAGAGTCTGCGCGCTCCACTTCTCAAAAACATCTTCTGTACCGAGATGTAAAAGTGCAACAATGTACTCAGCTCCGTCCTTTTCGGCTGCGTCGATGCTTGCCTGAACAGTATCATAAAGGTCGTTACCGTTGAAGGTATAAGCATAATCGCCGTTTTGATCTAAAAACTGTGCAGGCGATGAAGACGTCATAGTATCAGGTGTCGTAATTCCGATATAGGCAATATCTATTTCCCCGTAGCTTACGATTGTATACGGCTCAAACACTGTTTTTGATTCACTTATTTTTTCAAAATTACTGCACACAGGCTTGGTATCCATCATATCGACAAGTTGGAGGAGTCTTGAAATTCGGTAATCAAATTCATGATTTCCGAGTGTTACAGCGTCATAACCGACTAAATTCATTATGTTTACGATATATTCGCCTTGCGAGATGGCACCGAGGCTGCTTCCTTGAACAAAGTCGCCGACGGAAACGACACCTACGTAATCAGCAGTTTGCAAAAGCTCATCTTTCATAGCCTTAAGCTTCGCATAACCGTCAACCGCGCAATGCACGTCATTTTCATAAAGAATTACTATATCCTCACTCCCTGTATCCTGTGCAAAAACAGGCATACTGAAAACCATAAGAAATAATGCCAATAATAATGCCGAAATTCTTAATTTCACTTTTAATTACCTCCGCAAATATTAATTTGATAGTCTATTATAACACACCTATACATAAAATGTCAAAAAGCCTTGGAGCTAAATTCCAAGGCTTTTAAAATTAGTCTTTTTTCTGTTTCATCGTTGGGAACAAGAGTACGTCGCGGATTGCAGGTGAATCGGTCATAATCATGCAGAGTCGGTCGATACCGTAACCGATACCGCCTGTTGGAGGCATACCGATATCAAGCGCGTTAAGGAAGTCCTCATCTGTGTGGTTCGCTTCCTCGTCGCCGTTTGCAAACAACTCTTCCTGTGCTGCGAAACGCTCTCTCTGGTCAATCGGGTCATTAAGCTCTGAATAAGCATTCGCCATTTCCCAACCGTTCATAAAGAACTCAAAACGCTCAACATATTCAGGGTTCTCAGGTTTCTTCTTAGTAAGCGGAGAAATCTCAATCGGGTGATCCATAACGAATGTAGGCTGAACAAGATGCTCCTCAACATAAGTTTCAAAGAAGAGATTGAGAATATCGCCCTTCTTATGATGGTCTTCATATTCGATATGATGCTCGTCAGCTAATTTTTTAGCCTGTTCTACATCTTTAACTTCGTTCCAGTCAACATTTGCGTATTTTTTAACCGCGTCAACCATTGTGATTCGCTCAAACGGCTTGCCAAGATCCATTTCGATACCGTTGTAAGTAATAGTTGTAGTACCGAGCACCTCTTGTGCAACATAGCGGTACATTTCCTCGGTCAAATCCATCATTCCGTGGTAATCGGTATAAGCCTGATAAAGCTCCATGAGAGTAAATTCAGGGTTATGACGTGTATCAAGACCTTCGTTTCTGAAAACTCGGCCAATTTCGTAAACTCTCTCAAGACCGCCTACGATAAGACGTTTTAAGTAAAGTTCAAGTGAAATGCGAAGCTTCAAATCCTCATCAAGCGCGTTGAAGTGAGTTTCAAACGGACGTGCAGCAGCACCGCCTGCATTTGAAACGAGCATTGGAGTTTCAACCTCCATAAAGCCTTTTTCATCCAGGAATTTACGGATTGTGCTGATGATTTTTGAACGTTTAATAAATGTATCCTTAACCTCATCGTTCATAATAAGGTCAACGTATCTCTGACGATATCTTGTATCCGTATTTGTAAGACCGTGGAACTTCTCAGGAAGCACCTGCAAGCTCTTTGAAAGCAAAGTTACAGAATCAGCATGAATTGAAATCTCGCCTGTTTTGGTTTTGAAAACCTCACCTGTGATACCAACGATATCGCCGACATCATATTTCTTAAAATCTTTGTAGCTGTCCTCGCCTATGCAATCTCTTGCAACGTAAGACTGAATGTTGCCTTTAAGGTCAGCAACATTGCAGAATGAAGCCTTACCCATAACACGTTTAGACATAATTCTGCCTGCAACGCTTACTTTTTTACCCTCAAAGCTGTCAAAGTCATCTTTGATATCTTTTGAGTGATTAGTCACATCATATTTTGTGATAACAAAAGGGTCTTTTCCCTCAGCCTTTAAATTCTCAAACTTTTCGCGGCGAAGACGAAGAATTTCATTTAAATCCTGCTCGCCCTGCGGTCTGTTGTTCTGTGCCATAAATCTAACTCCTTAAAGGATTTTATTTTTTCTTGATAATTTTAACAATCTTAAATTCGAGGTCGCCCTGCGGTGTTGAAGCTACAACTGTTTCGCCCTCTTTATGACCGAGAAGCGCAGCACCGATAGGTGATTCATCAGAGATTTTTCCGTTCATTGGGTCAGCCTCAGCAGAACCTACGATTTTATACTCTGTCTCCTCTTCCAACTCAACATCAAGAACCTTAACCTTAGTACCAACGTTTACAACCTTTGAACGAGTTGAACCTTCATCGATAATCTTATGATGTTTAAGGATTGTTTCAATCTCATTAATTCTGTTTTCAAGCTTAGCCTGGTCATTTTTAGCCTCATCATACTCAGAGTTTTCCGATAAGTCACCGAAAGAACGTGCAACTTTAATCTTCTCTGCGATTTCAAGACGTTTTTCAGCTTTTAAATAGTCAAGCTCAGCGCGTAACTCTTCAAGACCTTCTTTAGTAATCAATATATCCTTAGCCATTTTAAAAAACCACCTTTAATATATTTTGTTATATATTAAATTATTATATAAAATTCACTGCCCTTTGTCAAGAATTTTAATGATTTTTCCTTATCTTAAATCAAAAAGCACAGTATCAAACTGTGCTTTTTGATTTAATTTATGAATTTGCCCATTTGTCAACCAAATCTTTAAATGCCGCATATAAGCTCTGTGCACTCACACTTGTATCATTAATCAGCGCGTTTGCAACCGATTTCAGTGAACGGGTGTTGTTACTTATATCCCCATCAGCATAATCGGCATAATAAATATTCGTTACGCCGTCTTTGGTTACCTTTGCGTATCCTCTGCCGACGAAATCTCTCGCGATATTTTCTTCTTTTATATTTACAATCGAACCTACTATGCCTGAGAACTCGCCTTCTGTATAATATTTTTCGGATGTGTATTCTACATCAATATACTCGCCTGGTTCAAGGTCAAAGCTAAGTTCTTTATCAGTCAAATAATTTTTAGGTGCGATAAGCGTGCCGAGTTCTACCGTATATCCGTTTTCGCGAAGCTCTGCGATTTTTTCAGCGTCAACATTTGTATAAAAACGAATACCTGTTTGTGAATTAAGCCTGATTGAACCGCCTAAATTCATTGAAATATCTATAGAATTTTCAGCCTTTGTCTTAACCTCTACCGGTTCGCTTACAACATCTGCATCCTTAAAAACGCCCGTATTAAGTCGCTGATAAACAGTATATTCGGTATCTGCCGTAAGCCCTGTAAACACATTGCTGTCCTGCCATGCTTCTCCGTCAAGGCTGTACTGATATCCCTCTTTTTTCTCTAATGTGATTGAATTTGCGGTAACACTGCTTGTCACCGCTTTCGCCGGCTGATAAACTCTTACATAATCAACATACATTGAGTTTGTAGCTTCGGAAGATGGATTTGCAAGGTCTGCATTATTAAATGTATATGCTGAATTGCTTACCATTTCACCGCTGACAGGAAGAGTGATAAGGAAACAGAAATCATACTTTCTGAATGCGTCAAACTGCTTATCGCTGATGTCTATAGTCTGGAAAATGTTATCGTCAACATAAAACTGCATTACCTTATCAGTCCAGATAATTCCTACTGTATGATAACCTGAGTTAAACGCCTCATTATTTGTAAAGGTATAGTGAGTTCCGCCGGCTGAAGCCTTGTTTCTTGTTGCGCTGTAGCCGTCAGGGTCGTCAGCAGGCGAAGAGTAAGCCTTATTATAATGAATTGATGAAAATTCATCCTTTGGATTTCTTGAAAGATATTCGATTATATCAATCTCACCGCCATAAGGCCAAGGTGATTTTTTAGTTTCGGCATCAACACCGCACATCCATACTGAGCCCCAAAGTGCGTTTTTAGAAGTTTCAGGCATTTTAATTCTTGTTTCGATAACACCGTATCTAAAAGCCTGTTTCAACCCGCCGTTATTCTGATCTTGAGTTCTGATACCGCCGCTGGTGTATTCATAAGACGCATAGTTTGCCTCGTCATAGTAATCTTCCATCTTAGCAGTAATAACGAGTTTGCCGTCCTCAACTTTTATATTGCCGTTATCGGCACCGTTATCTACAATATTGCTGTTGTAATAATGAAGCTGTGCATTTCTCGGAGTATCGCGGTGCTCATAATACCAGTCGTTAAGATTTAATTTGTCGCCTTCAAATTCATCAGACCAGGCAATACTTAAATTATCTCTGTAATATTCAACATCTTTCTCTGCTTCTTCAGGGGCTAATTCGGACACAAAATCAAGGTTAATTTTATCAACGAAAAATCCGCTTGTTCTTGCAGTGCTGATGGTGAATTTGAGTTTAACATCACCTGTTTTTCCTACAGTAATCTGACCGCAATCAATTTCAATATAATCAGCAACAAAGCTGTCAGTGCCGTCGGTATATGAAAAATCGATATCATCGACCTGTTTAACAGCATTTACACTGATATCAAAAATACTTCTTGAAACCGAAGCCCTGGTATTAGCGGAAAGATTATAAACACCTGCATTTACCGATGGCAGAGTAAACTCAACATAATCACCGACTGCCGCGGAAGAAGCCGAAAGATGAATAAACACGTTTGTTCCGCAGTTATAGTCTGTGTTTGTATCAGTTCCTTTTGCTGTATAGGTGTTTGAAATCGCATTTGTTGTTCTTGTCAAATCCTCTGCCTCAAAAACGTAGCTGCTCTCGGCTAAGGCAGTCTGTGCCGCTTGTGAAAACGAAAAAACAAAAACAAAAGCGAGAAATAAACTAAAAACTTTTTTCATATGATACTCTCCTACTTTTTTCTTAATTATATCAATCTTTTCGTCATGTATTCAATTGCAAAATTGGTAATGATATATTGCAAAGTTGGCACATTTGTGGTATCCTAATATTACGAGGTGAATAGAATGTCAGATGAAGTTATGAATTTCATTCAGGGTGATTTAATTTTAAGATACGTAAAATCCGATACAGAGCTCGAATTCAACGGGATTCACAATAATAACTATGTTATTGTAATTTGTTTCGGCGGTCGTGCCGAAATTGAATACAGCAATAAAATTTATCTTATGAAAAGCGGAGATATCTTTTTAGCCGATCGCCGAGAAGAATATAAAATCAGCTACGGCGGTGTGGAAAGTGAATTTATTGAAATACGCTTTCAAGCAAAGTTTTTTCATAATCTTGATAAAGAAATCGACCTGATTATGCCTTTTTATAAAAAAGAAGTGCTCAAAATAATAAATATGTATGCCGATAAAAATGACTATCAATCGGTAATTAATCATATTTTAAAAGCACTGCGTAATAAAAAAAGTCGCGCATTTGTATTAAGCGCGGTGCTCGACCTTTTGTGTCAGATAAACTATTCTTTTGAAAGCAA
>JBGVHY010000189.1:0-5078 GCA_045122755.1 Acutalibacteraceae bacterium
ATTGTAATATTCATCACAGCATTTATTAAGATACTTTACAAGATACTCAATTCTTGATTTCTTTTCGCTTTGCATAATTACTCCTTAAGTGCGTGTTTGCAAATTTCAAAAATCACTCATACGATTTTCTCTTCGGGAAAACCGCCTACCCCACAAGGGAAGGATCTGTATGGTATTAATTTTAACATATTTGATTTTTTTAGTCAACAAAAGGGAAAAAATAAGACAGAAAAAGTATTGATTTTTTGAGTTTTATGGTCTATAATAGGTATGATAAAAATATTTGGAGGTCTAATATTATGTTAGTATCAGCAAAAGATATGTTGAACAAAGCTAAAGCAGGCAAATATGCTGTTGGTCAGTTCAACATCAATAACCTTGAATGGACAAAGGCTATTCTTCTTACCGCAGAGGAATTAAAATCACCTGTTATCCTCGGTGTATCTGAAGGCGCAGGTAAATATATGTGCGGTTACAAAACTGTTGTAGGTATGGTTAATGGTATGCTCGAAGAGCTCGGCATCACAGTTCCTGTAGCACTTCACCTTGACCACGGTTCATACGAAGGTGCTAAAGCTTGTATCGAAGCTGGTTTCTCTTCAGTTATGTTCGACGGTTCACACTATCCGATCGAAGAAAACATCGCTAAAACTAAAGAATTAGTTGGAATTTGCAACGAAAAAGGTCTCTCACTCGAAGCTGAAGTAGGCGCTATCGGTGGCGAAGAAGACGGCGTAGTTGGCAACGGTGAAGTTGCAGATCCTGAAGAATGTAAAATGATTGCTGACCTCGGCGTAACAATGCTCGCTGCAGGTATTGGTAACATTCACGGTAAATATCCTGAAAACTGGGCAGGTCTTAACTTTGATGTTCTTGCTAAAATTCAGGAGCTCACAGGCACAATGCCGCTCGTACTCCACGGCGGTACAGGTATCCCAGCTGAAATGATTCAGAAAGCTATTTCCCTCGGCGTTTCAAAAATCAACGTTAACACAGAATGTCAGTTAGCATTTGCTGCTGCTACTCGTGAATATGTTGAAGCAGGTAAAGACCAGCAGGGCAAAGGCTTTGACCCAAGAAAACTTCTCGCACCTGGTTTTGAAGCTATCAAAGCTACAGTTAAAGAGAAGATGGAACTCTTCGGTTCAATCGGCAAAGCGTAAAATAAGTTGCTTTTTAAAAGGCTTGTCCATTTTGGACAAGCCTTTTTTGTTTGTATAAATTACTCAATCGGTTCAAAATCTGATGCCGGATGCTTGCAAATCGGGCAGATGAAGTCCTCGGGCAATTCCTCGCCCTCATAAACATATCCACAGATTTTGCAAACCCAACCTTTTTTCTTTTTAGTCTGGGGTTTCGGTTTGATATTATCAAAATAATACTGGTAAGTTACCGATTCTGCATCGCTAAGCACCTTAGCCTCTTCTACCTCAGCAAAAAATACAGTATGGGTTTCAAATTCAACAGTTTCAACAACCTTAGCAGAAATAAACGCATTTGCGTATTTCGTTAAATAAAAAACGCCGTTTTCCGAACGTGCAATATCCGAAAATCCTTCTAATTTATCGGTATCTTTTCCGCTTTTAAAACCAAAACGCTCAAAAACCGAGAACGGCACAGAGGTGTCAAGCACCGAGATATTAAATTTGCCTGTTTTCTTTATCATTTCAGTAGTATAATTTGAATTATTCACCGCAATCTGTATTCTGTACGGCTTTTCGGTAATCTGCATGGCGGTATTGATAATACATCCGTTATCATTTTCGCCATCCTTTGCTGATAAAACAAAAAGCCCGTAGCTTATTTTAAAAAAAGCATTGTTTTCAATCATTATCTGTCACTCCTTTTCTATTTTTATTATACCAACATAAAGCGAAAAATCAAAGATTTTATTCAAAAACCTTTTCACCTTGTTCATAAAGCGAATTATTTATTTCGCAAACACTCAATGATGAATTTATGCCGAAAATAATAATACTGTCACGCTTTGACTTTGGGTAAAGCGGCGCAAAGCCTGTGAGTTTCAAAAGATTCTGTATTTCTTCAAGGCTTAATTCCATTGCAATGCAAATACAAAGGATTTTATCTCTTGAATGATTGGTTTTTGTTCCTGAAAAAAGCTGATAGCCGTAAACTTCACTTATTTCTGATTTTTGTATTACATCGAATTTTTTTAAATTCTTTTCTTTCAGAACATCCGTAAGAATCTGTGATATACTTTTATCTATAAGATAGTCTTTGTTTTCATTTAAGTAAGAATCAATATTGTTTGATTTTCCTAATTCATTCATCAAATCGTTTGTAGGTTTTTTAATCAAATTTATCACTTCCCAAAACAATTATACTATGTTATAATTGTTTTTACAAGGGAAATTATAGGTGATAAATATGAATTTTGTCGAAAATACGATTAATGAGCAATATGAAATCATTAGCGTTTTAAAGAAAAAAGAAAACTCTGAAGTATTGATAATTAGACATAAAACACTAAAAAAAGAAGTAATTTTAAGAAAATTCAAAGGTCAAGCAGATGCTTATCGAATATTGCAAAAAATAAATACTGATAACATTCCGACTATACTTTCGGTTTCAACTGAAAATGATGTTAATTATGTGCTTGAAGAATTTATTGACGGAATTACGGTGGCTGATGTTCTTGAAGGCGGATTATATAATGAGAACGGTGCGAGAGTCGTGGTAAAATCTGTCTGCAACGCATTATCGGTGCTTCATTCGCTTAATATCATACACAGAGATGTAAAGCCTGAAAATATTATGGTTACTAACTCGGGAAAGGTTTTTCTTATAGATTTTGATGCGGCTAGAATTTTCAAGGCTTTTAAGACGGATGATACATGTATTATGGGAACTACAGGTTATGCAGCACCCGAACAATTCGGTATCAATCAGACCGATGAGCGTGCAGATATTTTCGCAATCGGAGTTTTGCTTAATGTTATGCTAACGGGTGAGCATCCGTCAAAGAAAATGTATCAAGGTAAGCTGGCGAAAATAATTGAAAAATGCACTAAAGTTTCTCCAAACGAACGATTTCAGAGCGTTCAGGAAATAATAAAAAAATTATAAATATTATGCTGACAGCACAGGACAAGAAGAGTACCATTGACTATAATATCAATGGTACTCTTTTATAATTCATCAATTTTTTCTGCAAGTACTTTTACGGTACTCATAAATGCTTTGACTTTATCTTTGTTTTTGTTTTTGAGCATTGCGGATATATTTGCAAAATGAATTTCATTTGAATCAAAAGAATCAAATAAAAGGTAATCCATACTAATTTCAAGGGAAGTGCAGATTTTAAACAGCGTTTCAAGAGAAGGTATTCGGGTACCTCGCTCAATATGACCTATGTGCGCGGTTGAAAGAGAGCATATTTCACTCAACTGCTCTTGAGTAAGCTTTTTGCTTTCACGCGACTTGCGAATTCTTGAGCCGAGCGCATAATAATCAATTTGCTTTTTCATTAAATCACTTCCTTTATCTTTTATTATAAAATATTTTTAGCAAAATATAAATTAACTATGAGCATTATATCTTGACAGTAAGCATTGTTTTGTGTATAATATTTACAGAAAGCGACTGCTTTTGATAAATTATATTCTTGGGAGGAATAACAAATGATTAAAAAAATAGGTATCGGCGTAATAGTAGTGGTGTGCTTTTTAGTACTAAAATCTTGTTTTACGCCAGAAATTTCAGGTAAAAATTTCACAGATGGATATACTGGTGGACCAGACGCAGTTAACTTTTACCCAAAGTGTCCGGAGTGCGACCATGTTTATCCATTATATCAAATAAATCTCTCTTCAGGAGAAGAATGGGAAGGAACATATATCTGCAATAGTTGTGGTGAATTGTTCGATATAAGTATAAAAAGAAAGTAAAAAATAATTAATGCATGAACAATATAAAATCGAAACGCGCACTAAAAACAATACTTTTTATCTTGCACTAAAAAGCGCAACATTTGCAATAATAGGATTTTCTATTTTTTGCGACAGGAATACAGGTGGAATCTTTGGATTATTGATAGGAATCATAGGCTTAATTATAGGTGTAGTTTCTTTGATTTCGCTAATCACTTGCTTCATTGATAATAAATACGACGTATATGTTATAAAATGCCCTTATTGCGAACAAACAGTAGATTTCCCTGTAGATGAGGACGGTTGGAACTGTCCTTGTTGCGAAAAACGAATGGTAAAAGTCGATGGAATTATTAAAAAGACCGAGAATTAAAAATTAATTTTTGGAGGAAATTTAAAATGGAAGAAAACAAAACACCAGAAGTAGAAATTGAAAAGAGCGAAAGTCCTGATATAAAAACTAATAATACATCAAAACCAAAAAACAAAAAGAAAAAAACAATTGCAATAATTGCAGTTGTTTTGGTAATCATTTTCGGCATAGTCTTAATGACCAATGAGGATATCCAAAATGATATCAATGCAGGTCAAGAAGCAGCTGATAAATATTATGATGAGTACGAAGAAGAAACCGAAGCCGATACTGTCGAAGAAGAAACCGAAGCTGAGAAGGACGAAGAAGACGATGCAAATACAGGCTCTTATGTAACAAATACTGTTGAAGAGTCTGATTTGTCTGACTTGGGCGCTCATTTTACATTTGATGCTGAAGAATTTATCGATATGTATAATGACCTAATTACTGAGATAGGCGAGGTTAATGATACTGATTGCTCTTCGCTACTTCCTGAATTGTCTGAATGGATTATGACCGAAGATGAAACAGTTAACGGAAATTATTATAAAAGCTATAAAGTTTCTGCTAAAATCTATGATACTAACACAATCTTTTCCTTGAATGTTGATTCTGAAGACAAAGTAACAGCGATTTATCATGACGATGAATCACTTCAAACTTCATTATCATTTATGCAAACAATTTTAGCTGTTGCTTCTGGTAATGGGAATGTAGAAATGTATAGTAAAATTATAGATGACATGAGCGAAAATATCGGACCTTCACATTATGCTATCGGCAACACTGTCGCAACCATTAATGGTAGCACGGTAATGGTTTGCGCAACGAGT
>JBGVHY010000190.1:0-4511 GCA_045122755.1 Acutalibacteraceae bacterium
CTTGACGATACAGCATTGTTTGTGTTACAGTTTTCATGACGAATGGTTAATCCTCCTGTCTGTTTTGTCTCATCAACTTAACTGTAACACAGGATTTCCCATTCGTCATCTATTTTTTTTCTTATTCTGTAACACATCTATTGTAATCCTACACTTTATTACATTATTATATTAAATAATTATTGACAAATTGTAAATTCGGTAATATAATTAAATGGTATATAAATATACATATAAACGGAATTATCCGCGATGCGGAAAATATTTTGAAAAGAGGTAATTTAAAAATGAAAAAGGTAATGAAACTTTTGTGCTTAGTAATGTCAGTAATTATGGCACTCGGTTGTTTCGCTTCTTGCGGCGCTGCAGGCTATACAGCTGAAAACACAGAGTATGTAATCGGCGTTTCAGGTCCGCTTACAGGTGCAGCAGCAGTTTACGGTACAGCTGTTCAGAATTCAGCTCAGATGGCGGTTGATGAAATCAACGCTGCAGGCGGTCTTAACGGTGTAAACTTCAAGCTCATCGCTACTGATGATACTCATGATGCAACAAAGGTTGCTACAAACTATTCTTCAATGCTTGAACAGGGTATGCAGGTATCTTTAGGTACTGTTACTACAGCTCCTGGTCTTGAGTTTACAAATCTCTCAGCTGAAGACAATGTATTCTTCCTTACACCATCTGCTTCAGGTGATGACATTCCGAAGAATGACAACGGTTTCCAGATGTGCTTCGCTGACGGTAACCAGGGTGGCGTTGCTGCTGACTATGTAAACTCAACAGGTCTTAAAGAAATCGGTATCTTCTACAAATCAGATGACCCGTATTCAAACGGTATCTACAAACAGTTCAAAGAGAATCTTGATTCTTCAATCAAAACTGTTGAAGCTGTATTCACAGATACAAACGCTACTGACTTCTCTACTCAGATCAGCACTCTTAAAGATTGCACATTCATCTTTATGCCAATCTACTACACACCCGCTTCACTCTTTATGACTCAGGCTAAAGATATCGTGGCTAAAGATACTGTTTACTACGGTTGTGATGGTTTTGACGGTATTGAATCTGCTGAAGGTTTTGATATCAACTCAATCCCACAGGAAGTAACAATGCTTTCACACTTTAACTCAAAAGCTGAAAGCGGTGCAGCTGCTGATTTCGTTAAGAAATATACTGAAAAATTCGGTAAAGAAACACTTAACCAGTTCGGCGCATCAGCTTATGACTGCGTATATGCTATCTACGGCGCTATGAAAGCTGCTATTGATGCAGGCGAAGAAATCCCTGTAACAATCGGTGCTTCTGAGCTTTGCGAAATTCTCAAAGCACAGTTCACAGGCGACTATTCATATTCTGGCGTTACAGGTGAAAACATCACTTGGGAAGATAACGGCTACGTTTCAAAAGGCGCTGTTAAATATGTAATTAAAGAGGCTACTAAATAATAATTTAGTTGAACTTTAATCAGAGTTAGGTTGCCGGCGGGGGAATTTTCTTGCGCCGGCAATATGTTATAATTTTTATATAGGAAAAAAAGTATGGAATTTATTGAAACTTTAATCAACGGCTTAAGTATGGGCGGCACCTATGCGATGATAGCGCTCGGTTATACTATGGTTTACGGTATTGCCAAAATGCTTAACTTCGCTCATGGTGATATTATTATGGTCGGCGGCTATACAATTTTTGTGATTATGTTGCTATCGGGCAGCCCTGTACTCGGACTTGCCGCAGCAATTATTTTTTGTGTTTTGCTTGGCGTCACGATTGAAAAAATTGCTTATAAGCCTCTTCGAGGTGCTTCACCTTTAGCGGTTCTTATTACCGCAATCGGTGTCAGCTACCTTTTACAGAGTACCGCTCAGATGATTTTCGGGTCTGCTCCGAAAATGGTTATGATCGGCGAAAATATGGGCAATGTTACTATAGGCGGCTTGAAAATTCCTGTTTATACCGTTATCACTCTTGTAAGCTCGGTTGTAATTATGGTTATCTTAAGCCTTTTTGTAAAATATACAAGAATAGGTCGTGCTATGGTTGCTGTATCTGAGGATAAAGGCGCTGCGCAGCTTATGGGTATCAATGTAAACAGAATTATTACAATTACCTTTGCAATCGGCTCGGCTCTTGCGGCTTTTGCAGGCTTCTTTATGCTTATGAAGTCACCTGCACTTTCAAATACTCTCGGCGCTATGCCCGGTATCAAAGCATTTACCGCTGCAGTTATCGGCGGTATCGGTTCAATTCCCGGTGCTATGCTCGGCGGTGTTCTTATGGGTGTTATTGAGGCTGTTTCCTTTAAAATCCCTGCAATCGCTCCTTATACAGATGCGATTGAATTCTTGATTCTTATCGTTATCCTTCTGGTTCGTCCTTCGGGCATCTTAGGTAAAAAGAGAAGGGAGAAGGTATAATGGCTGCTAAACTTTCAAAAATCAAATGGAAACACTATATAAATTATATAGTTGTTGCTTTATTTACAATTGTTTTCGGCGTACTGTCGTTGACACATTCGATATCATCGTCTAATATCTATCTTATCGAAAAAATCGCTATTTCAATTATGCTTGCAGTATCATTAAGTATAGTTGTAGGCTTTTTAGGTGAGTTGTCGCTTGGTCATGCAGGCTTTATGTGTGTCGGCGCTTACCTCGGCGGTAAAGCCGCAGTTCTGCTTGAGCCTGTAATAGGCAATGAGTTTTTAGTGCTTTTAATTGCTATCGTTATCGGCGGTGCAGTTGCTGCGCTTTGCGGTGTTATCATCGGTCTTCCGGCGCTTCGTTTGCGCGGTGACTACCTCGCAATCGTTACTCTTGCTTTCGGTGAAATTGTTCGTTCGCTCTTTATGAACTCGAGTGATGAATCTTTCGGCGGTTCTTTGGGACTTGATACTCCGAGATATGATAAGAATACTCTTTTTATCATTGCGCTTGTGCTTGTTCTTGCCTGCCTCGCCATTACTCAGAACCTTATCCGTTCTAAACATGGCAGAGCTATTACCTCTATCCGCGATAACGAAATCGCCGCTAAAGCAACAGGTATCAATGTTACCAAATATAAATTGATGGTATTTACTATCTCATCACTTTTCGCCGGTATAGCAGGTGTGCTTTACAGCTACAGTAACTTTACTGTTCAGAGCACCAAGTTCAGCTATAACTATTCAATCGAAATTCTCGTTATGGTAGTTCTCGGCGGTATGGGCAGTATAAACGGCTCTATTATCGCTGCAACCCTTATTACATTTATCGATGTAAAACTGCAGACGATCCTTACAGGCAACTTAGCTGTTTTGCAGGATCTTGTTTATGCGCTTATCCTTATCGTAATCGTTATCTATAATAACGCTCCGTCGCTTAAAGGCTTCAGAGAAAAATACAATTTTAAAAATATTGTTGCAGACTTTAAGAATAAAAAGCAAGATCCGTCCGATGATATGGGCGACGAGGCAAAGTGGGACAGAGTTCCTACAAAAATCCAGATGGATGAAATGCTTTCAACAGGCGTTACTCCACTTAAAACTTCTAAAGAAGACGAAATAGAAGAAACCAAGGAGGAAGAGTAATTATGGCAGATTATGTACTCGAAACCAAAGACCTTGGTATCTCATTCGGCGGACTTAAAGCAGTTCAGAATGTAAATTTAAAAATCAAAAAAAATCAGCTTTACGGACTTGTTGGCCCTAACGGTGCCGGTAAAACTACTATTTTCAATCTTATTACAGGGGTTTACCGCCCGACTACAGGCACATTTTACCTTGAAGGCGAGGAGCTTCTCGGTAAAGGACAGGAAGCTATAAACCATAAAGGTATCGCAAGAACTTTCCAGAACATTCGTCTGTTCAATAATATGACTGTAGTTCGCAATGTTATGGTTGGACTTCATAATCAGCCTGAGTTTAAATGCAGTCCTTTCACAAGTATGTTCCGTATGCCAAAGCATTTCAAGGTTGAAAAAGCAATGCGCGAAAAAGCAAAAGAGATTCTAAAAATCTTCGATTTGTATGAAGAACGCAATAATCTTGCTTGCAACTTGCCTTACGGTAAACAGAGAAAGCTTGAAATCGCGCGTGCGCTGGCTACTAATCCGAAGCTTCTGCTTCTTGATGAGCCGGCGGCTGGTATGAACCCTAACGAAACCGCAGAGCTTATGGAAACTATCCGTTTTATTCGCGATAATTTCGATATGACGATTTTGCTTATCGAACATGATATGAAATTCGTTTCGGGACTTTGCGATGAAATCACTGTGCTTAACTTCGGTACAGAGCTTGCTCAGGGCAAACCTGAGGTTGCTCTTAAAGATCCTGAAGTTATTACTGCATATCTCGGCGACTAAAAGAAAGGAGACAAACTAATGGCATTACTTGAAGTTAAAGACTTAGAAGTATATTACGGTATGATTAATGCTTTAAAGGGTGTTTCCTTTGAGGTTAATGAGGGCGAAGTTGTATCGCTTATCGGCGCAAACGGCGCAGGTAAAACTACAATTCTTCATACTGTTAC
>JBGVHY010000191.1:0-6304 GCA_045122755.1 Acutalibacteraceae bacterium
GATTTGGATATTACAACAGGGCCGCCCAATGCGTCGCGCAATTTAGCCGGCACAAACATACGACCTTTTTTGTCGATATTATGTTGATATTCGCCCATTAAGCCCAACATAATTGCAATATCCTTTCTTTTAAAATTCTTATCTCAGCCTTAAATCCTTAAAGCATTTGCGAAAATTGGTTAAAATTTATGTTTTTAATGCATTTTTGCACCACTTTTAAACACTTTTATGTACTTTCGCACCACTTTTATGTTAATTATAACGTTATTTTGGGATTTTTCAATAGTAAAAAAGCCGAAAAAATCTGCCAGAAAGTATTTTTTTCACAAAATATGCATAAAAAAATAACCAACCACAACATATTGTGGTTGGTTATTAAAATTTAATAGAACAAAATTTCGATTGTTAAAAGATTAACTTAGTTTTCCTCTATTGATGAAGAAACAGGTTTCTGCTGACGAAGTGAAGCTCTTGTCTTTCTTACTTCAGCAAGAGTCTGAGTAAGTTCTTCATCAGTTTTTCTCATAAGGTCATCAACGAAGTCCTGAGCGGCATTTCTCATTTCCTTTGATTTAACCTGAGCGCCGTTTACGATTTCAACAGCTTTAGCCTGAGCGAGTCTTGTAATCTCTTCCTGAGCAACAAGTGCTTTAGCTTTTTCCTCAGCAGATTTGATGATAGACTCTGCTTCTCTTTTAGCTGTGTTGATGATGTCAGCTTTTTCAGCAACGATGTTTCTTGCCTGCTTAATCTCCTGTGGCATATTCAATCTGATATCATCGATGAAATCACGAAGCTTATCGGTATTGAGCACGCTTTTACCTGCAAACCCCCAAGCGCCGTCAAGCATTTCATCAATCTGGTCGAGTAAATCTTCAATATTCATTTATAATTACACGCCTTTCTTATATAATCTTTTTTTAATATCATTATGTATACAAGCAGGAACGAAATCAGAAATATCGCCGCCCAAACTTGCAATAGACTTAACAATAGAAGAACTTAAATACAGGTTTTCCGAGCTTGTTGTGATGAATACAGTTTCAGCATCAGGGTTTAACTTCTTATTAAGAAGCGCCATCTGAAACTCATATTCAAAGTCAGAAACCGCACGAAGTCCTTTTACAATAGCAGTTGCATTATGCATCTTTGTATAATCAGCAAGCAATCCGCTGTAAGAGTCAACCTCTACATTTTCAAGTCCTGCATCTTCAATCGAACGTTTCATAAGGTCAACACGTTCATTCTCATCAAAGCAAGGGTTTTTATCTATATTAATCATAGTAACAACTATGACTTTATCAAACATAGCAGAGGCTCTTTTTATAATGTCAAGATGACCTTTTGTAATCGGGTCAAAGCTACCCGGACAAACCGCAATTCTTTCGCCCATCTATCAGTCCTCCGATTTACGATAGTAAGATACGAAAACTTTGCCGTATCTTTTGGTTTTCTGCTTTTTAAAGTCACCGTAGATTTCTTCGAGCTTATCAACCTCATTATGCTCACAGATGATGATACCGAAATCACTCATTTTTTCTGCAAGCAACGGCATAGCCTTATCTATAAGACCTTTGCCATACGGCGGATCTAAAAAAGCAATATCAAATCTTTTATCAGTTCTCAGAAGATAATCATATGAATCACAAAAGTTAACAGTAGACTTATCCTCAAAAGCGCAGTTTTTTATATTAGCCTTAACCGCGTTGATTGACTTTTCAGCGCCGTCAACAAAATTACTGTGCTTTGCGCCGCGGCTTAAAGCCTCAAGTCCTAACTGCCCCGAACCTGCAAATAAATCAAGTACCTCTCTGCCCTCAATATCAAACTGCAAAGAAGAGAAAACAGCTTCTTTAACTCTATCAATAGTCGGGCGAACATCTTGTCCCTCGGGAGTACATAATTTTTTGCCTCTTGCAGTACCGCTGACAATTCTCATAGCTCTTCTGTAATTACCTCTCTGAAATACACATTATATTATTGCATTTTTTAGTATGGTTTGTCAACCTTTTTTTATGTTTTACATAATATTTTTTGATTTTTCTGACAAATAACTCCAATATATTACTCATTATGATAAAAGTTGTAAATATTCTCTGCACATTTTTGAGTAATACCCTCAGCTTCTGTCAATTGCGCTACTGATGCTGTCGCAATTTTATTTATATCGCCAAAATGCTTTATAAGATTTTTAGCTCTTGTCTGCCCTATTCCCTCAATTTCTGTAAGCTGCATAGAGATAAGCCCTTTAGCGGATTTTTTATGATGATAGCCTATAGCAAACCTATGAACTTCATCCTGAATAGTAGATACAAGCTTAAACACCGAACGAGTAGGTTTGATAGCAATTTCACCGTATCGTCCGACAAGTGCCCTTGTTTTATGGTGGTTATCCTTAACCATACCGAAGGTTTTATCTTCAAAATCATATTTTTCGGCAATCGGCAGAACTGCATTAAGCTGTCCCATACCGCCGTCAAGCAAAATCAAATCAGGCAGAGTACCGAAGCCCTCTTCACCCTTATGCTGCTCATACTCATTAAAACGGCGTGTAAGCACTTCTCTCATCGAGCCGTAGTCGTCCTGTCCTTCAAAGGTCTTTATTGCAAAGCGTTTATAAGCCTTTTTATACGGCGAGCCATCTTTAAACACAATCATACCTGCAACGTTATCTTTACCGGCTGTATTTGAAATATCATAAGCCTCGATATACTTCGGCAAAGTTTTAAGTCCGAGCAGATTTTGAAGTTCATCAAGTACCTTTGTATCCCTGATAGATAGTCCGTCGATTTTTGAAACACGCTCAGCTGCGTTTAGTCGGCACATTTCTATGAGCTTCTTTTGCTCACCTTTTTGCGCGGTAACTATCTCAACAGTATGACCCGATTTATCGCACAACATCTTCTCTATATTCTCTTTATCCTCAACATCTCCGTCAACGAGTATCCGTTTCGGTATATCATCGCGGATTGAATAATACTGAGTGATGAATTGAGCGCGTTTTTGGTCAGGCTCTGCAATATCCTCGACAAAGAAATGCTCATCATCGGACAAGCGGTAATTTTTAAACCTGAATACCTCAAAACAATCCTTTTTATCACCCTTTACGAAAGCGATAACATCCTGATTCTCAAATCTTGACATTACAACCTTCTGCTTGTCATTAAGCTTTTCAATCGCGATTATTTTATCCCTTACCTTAGCCGCTTTTTCAAATTCGAGATTTTCCGAAAGCTCTGCCATTTCTTCTTTAAGCGCTTTAAGAGTCTGCGCTGAGCCTTTTTTCAAAAATTCCACCGCGCCGTTGACCGACTCGATATAATCTTTTTTTGAAATCTTGCCTGCGCAAGGCGCCGAACAAAGTCCAATAAAATGATTAAGACAAGGACGGACATTTTTCTTTTTGTCCGATGAAAACTTTTTAGTACACAGCGGCAATTTATAAATCTTTTTTGCCTCAGATAAAGCCTGTTTCAAATAATATCCCGAATAATAAGGACCTAATACTTTACCGCTTTCAGGCAGCTGCTTTACAGCGGTCAACAACGGATATTCATCATCGGAAATGCTTATATAGTTGTATCCTTTGTCATCTTTAAGCAGAATATTATATTTCGGCATATACTGCTTGATTAAGGAACACTCTAAAATCAGCGCCTCAAACTCGCTATCGCAGATAATGTAATCAAAATCGTCAACATTGCTTACCATCTGGCGTACTTTCTCAAGCAGATTTTCCTGAGAAGCAAAATAAGAAGTGACCCTGTTTTTCAGAGCCTTGGCTTTACCGATATAAATTATCTCCTTCTGCTTGTTGCGCATAATGTAAACACCCGGCAACTTTGGAAGAGATAACGCTTTTTTCTGTAAACTCTCAAGTTTTTTGCCCAAAAAGGTTACTCCTTATCAAATAATTTTTCTGCTAGTTTTTCAAGCTCATTATAACTCATAAAAATGTTAAGCGCATCAAGCATACTGTTTGCTGTCATATCTTCGGGCAAATCAAGCTTTTTCAAAAGCACTTTTCTACGCGCTGATGAATCCTCACCGCCTGAAAGACCGAATGTGAATAAGTCGGTTTTGGTTATTTCGCGGCTGTGCTTTTCTGCTTTTTCGCAAGTAACCCCATATTTTTCAAGCGATTTTCTTATTATATCAGCGTCTATTCCCTCAACGCCGAGCTTACCCTCGGCGCTGGGCTTATCTTTTCTCTTTTCCTTGCCGAAAACATCGGGGATATAAACATTTATAACCTCGGCATCTTTGCCAACCGCTTGTAAAATACGGTTTCTTATCATAAACCCTGCGTTATCAGAATCGGTCATAATAACAATTCCGCGTTTTTTTGCAACTTCTTTAATGTATTTAAGTTTTTCTTTATCCTTAAAAATCGAAAAACCGTTTGTCACAATTATCGGTGCATCTACAATTGATGAAAGCTTTATTTTATCATACTTTCCTTCAACCACGACCGCTTGTTTTAATTTTATCATTTTAATGTTTTTTATATCCTCTTAAAGTTTCGATAAGTAAAATAACTGTTTTTTCAAGTAAAAGCCTCTTGTTTTTCTCGCCGCTTTTAAGCTTTTCATCAGCCTCATCAAGAATATCAAAGCAATCCATTAAAGTGCCGAAGGAATATTTACGCGCATTGGTTGCGGCATTATCAAGAACAAAAAGCCTGTTTTTCGCATAGCCGAAATCTTCAGCTATACCACGCGGTTTCTTCCCGCAGTCAATAGCGGTTTTTACCCTATAAATATCAATAAAAGAATCAGCCAGCGAGCTTACAATAACAATAGGGTCATATCGCATATCAAACAAATCCGCTAATATATTAAGGCTGCTTGAAATATTGAGCGAAAGCACAGCTTTCGGCAGCATATACTGAGTAGCCTCCGGAGTTTTCGCTGATAGCTTATCAACATCCTCTTTTGAAACAAAATCCTTTTTATAAGCGCATAGCTTGTCAACCTCGACCTGAAGCTTCTTTAAATCTCTGCCAGCGCTTTCTATAAGATACTTTGCAACACTACGCTCGAAAACCACACCGCGTTTATTCGCCCACATATCAATATATTTTATAAGCTCTGCATCGGTTTTATATTTACATTCAATAACCGCGCCGTATTTCGATGCTGAACGTGTCAGCGAATTCCAGCCGCTTTTCTTTTTATCTACATTAACTGAATTGAAAACCATTACAATAACGGTGGTTTCCGGAATATCCGAAAAGATGTTAACAAGAGCATCCTGCTCTTCCTTACCCGCAGACACAGCATCGTAATCATCAATCAGTACGCAACGTTTATCGCTCATAAGCGGAAACTGATAAACTAAATCGGAAATCCTCTGAGCATTTGCGGCTTTTCCGTCAATTTTAGATAAATTCATTTCAGGAAGCTCAGTAACTATACTCTCGGTAAGCTTTCTTACATACTGCTGGCGCAAATACACATCTTCACCGAAGATAAAATACAATCCGCTAAATGAACGTTCTTTTATATCTTTAAGCAACTGAGCCTCTGTAATCTCAGGCATTTTTACACCTTCTTTATTTTAAGATAATTATCCATAGTAACTTTTATTGTCTGAGTTCTTAGTGAATAAGTTTCAAACATACTCGCCATTTTCTGTTCAGCGATTTCTTCATAAGTGCATATCGCCGCGCTGTCAGCAAAAACTTCCCCTATATCATCAGGCGGTGTATCTTTAATCACAACCATATCGCAGTTTCTGTATTTTCTTGGCAGTTGCGAGCACTTAGTATTACTATCTATTATTAAAACAGATACTTTGCCGTTTGTCAAATGGAAAACGTAAGAATTCTCCTGCTTTATGATGTTAATATGCAATTTACCGAAAGCAACAGAGGCAGTTTCGCTCAAATCTGTTTTCTTGCTATCAATATTATACTGTGAGTTTTCAAGCATTTCCGTTTCACACAAAGTGTTGTTCACCTTAAAGCTTTTACTCAGCTACTGAGCAGACGCAAAAGCATTTTTAGTATTGGATGGAACTATCATCAGCGAGATTTCATCAATATTTTTCTTATATATTTCATAGCTTGCCTTCTTCACAGCATTTTTACCGCCTGTATCAATAACCAGCATTTTATCCTCGGTAACTGCGGTGATACAAATACCGCTACTCGAATTATAAAGCTTTAATTCTGCATCGTAAGATGGAAATATATTAATCAGCAGAACGGTAAGCAAGAGCAAATCATAACAGATAAGCGATAAAACTCTTAAAACCCTGCGCTTATCCTGTTTTACGAAATAATAAATAATTATGGCAGCCG
>JBGVHY010000192.1:0-5998 GCA_045122755.1 Acutalibacteraceae bacterium
AGCTGTTCACAGCAGAAAATATAATAATTTTCCGATGCGTCCGCTCGGTTGGAAGTCGCCAAAAGAAGTGTTAAATCACTTCTTAACCACTGGTGAAGTTTTTTCTACTTAATTTTGTAACATATCATTGACAAACCTACACGTACCGTCAAAAAGCAGAATTTTAATATCACACATAGCAAAAACCGCTCAAAACTTACTTGAGCGGTTTTCGATTATTTAAGTTTATATTTTTCGATTAATTCCAGACGGTGTGTCGCACGGGCAAGAGAAGCAATCGAGTGTTCGTGCTCGCGGTAGGTTTGCTTATGACTAAGCTCTTCCTGAGCACGCTCACGAGCTCTTTGAGCACGCGCGGTATCAATATCTTCAGGTCTTTCGGCACTCATTACAACTACTGTTGTCTTGCCATCAAGAATTTCAATGAAACCGTCACCGATGAAAGCGTGAATTTCTTCGCCGTTTTCAGATTTGATACTCATTTCACCCGAGGCAATAACCGCAAAGGTGTTCTCATGGTCAGCAAGAACGCCGATGCTTCCATCATCGAGCGGAACGGTAAGAGAAACTGCCATTCCGTCAAAAAACACTTTATCACTTGCTACAACTTTAAGATAAAAAGGTTTCATAGAAGTCACCTCTTAATGTTTCTTAGCATTTTCGAGTACTTCGTCAATTGTACCGCAAAGGAAGAATGCCGACTCAGGAATGTCGTCAAGTTCACCGTCGATAATCATTTTAAATCCGCGGATTGTTTCCTTAATCGGAACATAAACGCCTTCTCTACCGTTGAAAGCAGATGCAACAAACAGCGGTTGAGATAAGAATTTCTGAATTTTTCTTGCGCGGTAAACTATAAGCTTATCCTCATCCGAAAGCTCTTCCATACCTAAAATTGCGATAATATCCTGCAATTCCTTGTATTTCTGAAGATGCTCTTCAACTCTGCGTGCAACATAATAATGCTCTTTACCTACGATATCCTCTTCAAGAATACGTGAAGAAGACTCAAGCGGGTCAACCGCCGGATAGATACCCTGAGCAACGATTTTACGCGAGAGTACGGTAGTTGCATCAAGATGAGCAAAGGTAGTAGCAGGAGCAGGGTCAGTAAGGTCATCGGCAGGCACATAAACAGCCTGAACTGATGTGATAGAACCGTCTTTTGTAGATGCGATTCTCTCCTGTAACTCACCAAGCTCGGTAGCCAATGTAGGCTGATAACCAACTGCCGAAGGCATTCTGCCTAAGAGCGCTGAAACCTCAGAACCAGCCTGAACAAAACGGAAAATGTTATCAATAAAGAGCAATACATCCTGATTTTCAACATCTCTGAAATATTCAGCCATTGTAAGACCTGTTTCAGCGACACGCATACGTGATCCCGGAGGCTCATTCATCTGACCGAATACAAGCGCGGTTTTATCAATAACGCCTGATTCCTTCATTTCGTTCCAAAGGTCATTACCCTCACGCGAACGCTCGCCGACACCTGTAAATATAGAATATCCGCCGTGTTGAGTTGCGATATTGTGAATAAGCTCCTGAATAAGTACGGTTTTACCAACACCGGCACCGCCGAAAAGACCGATTTTACCACCCTTTGCATAAGGGGTTAAAAGGTCAATAACCTTGATACCTGTTTCGAGAATTTCTACAGTAGGACTCTGGTCGGCAAATGAAGGAGGATCGCGGTGAATACACCATTTTTCCTCACCAATCAGTTCCTCGCCGTCATCAAGAGTATCACCTGTTACATTAAAAAGTCTGCCCAAAGTCTTTTTACCGACAGGAACTTTGATGCCGTCGCCTGTAGCTTGCACTTCCATACCCTTGTAAAGTCCGTCGCTGCTTGATAGCATAATGCAGCGGACAACATTTTTGCCTAAGTGTTTTGAAACTTCCATAGTGCATTTTTTGCCGTCCAAATCAACAATAAGTGCTTCCTTGATTTTTGGAACAGCACCGCTTTCAAATTCAACGTCACCACCAGGACCGCTGACAGTTACAATTTTACCAATATTATTCATTATGCTCTCCTTTCAGCGCATTCGCACCGCTGACTATCTCAGTAATTTCCTGCGTGATAGCCGCTTGACGAGCCCGATTATATTCAATGCCGAGTTCTTTTATCATTTCCTTTGCCGCCTCGGTAGCGTTGTTCATCGCTATCATTCGCGCATTATTCTCAGTACAGAAAGCCTCAACCAGCGCACCGTAAATAAAACCGCTGAGATAAATAGGAACAAGTCGGTTTATAGCGGATTCGGCATCGGGATAAAATTCAATATTTGTATTGATTTTCGTATTATCCGCTAAATCAACCTTTTCAAGCGGAAGAAGTTTTTCTGTTTCAACGGTTGCTACACCATGTGCATTCATTTTGGTATAAACAACATAAATTTCATCAACTTTTTTGTGATAAAAATATTCCATCAAGCTCTCGGCAATCGCACGCGCGCGGTTTACGCTTGGATTCTGTGCAGTATAGTGAAACATTTCATCAATTTTGATGTTTTTCTTGAGAAAATAATTTCTGCCAACTTCACCGACAACATAAAGCATATTTGTGTTGTCGCCTTTGATTTTCTCTTCAACTGTTTTAACAACATTGTAGTTATAAGCGCTCGCCAAACCCTTATCAGCGGTTATAACGAGGTAACCCTCGGTACGCTCTTCAGGGGTTAAATACTCACGCTTATCAAAATATCTGTTAGACAGCTCCTTGTCATCAATACACATAAGCATACTGGCGAGTGAAGACTGAAGATTTTCAAAAAAAGGCTCTGTACTTTCAAGTGAACGTCTTGCTTTTTTTACTTTGGCAGAAGAAATCATATACATAGCATTAGTGATTTTCATCGTACTCTTAATGCTATTAATTCTGCTTAAAATTTCTCTTGAATTGCCCATTACTGCCAACCGCCTTTATATTCATTAGCGGCTTTTACGATAAGTTGAGCAAGTTCAGGCGGAAGCTCTTTATCAAGCTTGATTTTCTGCTCAATCTCAGAATAATTGGACTTGATAAATCCTAGTAATCCGCTCATAAATTCCTTGATTTTTACAACCTCAATATCCATAAGCAGTTTATTATTTGCAACAACAAGGCTGACTACCTGATCGGTAAGTGACATAGGAGAACACAGCGGCTGCTTTAATATCTCCATAAGACCTTTACCGTATGTTAACTGCTCTTTTGTATCCTCATCAAGGTCAGAAGAAAACTGTGAGAATGCCTCAATTTCTCTGTACTGTGCAAGGTCAATACGAAGTGAGCCTGCGGCTTTTTTCATAGCCTTAGTCTGTGCCGCACCGCCTACACGCGATACCGAAAGACCTACGTTTACCGCAGGACGCATACCTGAGAAGAAAAGATCACTTTCAAGGAAAATCTGACCGTCGGTAATTGAGATAACGTTTGTAGGGATATATGCCGAAACGTCACCTGCCTGAGTTTCAATTACAGGCAAAGCGGTAATTGAACCGCCGCCTAGTTTCAAAGAAAGCTTACTTGAACGCTCAAGCAATCTTGAATGAAGATAGAAAACATCGCCCGGATAAGCTTCACGTCCCGGAGAACGTCCGAGAAGGAGCGACAAAGCTCTGTAAGCTACAGCGTGTTTTGATAAATCATCATAAACGATAAGCACATCTTTGCCCTTATACATAAAGTATTCCGCCAAAGCAGTAGCTGAATACGGCGAAATATACTGCAACGATGCAGGGTCAGACGCAGTTGAACAAACGATGATAGTATATTCCATAGCATCGTTCTTTTTGAGTGTATTAACAATCTTCGCAACGCTTGAAGCCTTCTGACCGACAGCATTGTAGATACAGATTACGTCCTTACCCTTTTGGTTAAGGATAGTATCAATGGCGATTGATGTTTTACCGGTCTGGCGGTCACCGATGATAAGCTCACGCTGACCTTTACCGATAGGGAACATTGAGTCAATAGCGAGAATACCTGTTTCAAGCGGTTCGCAAACCGATTTTCTGTCAGGAATACCAGGTGCATCGCACTCAATCGGGCGGTAATCATCGTTTTCAATATCGCCCAAATTATCAATAGGCTCGCCCAAAGCGTTTACAATTCTGCCGATAAAGTTGTCGCCTACAGGCACACCTGCGGTTTTCTTTGTGCGGGCTACTTTATCACCCTGTTTAACATCGGTATCACTGCCGAAAAGGATACAACCGACAGAATTTCTGCCGATATTCTGCACCATACCCTTTACGCCGCTTTCAAAAACAACGATTTCGCTGTAAGCAACATTTTCAAGACCGCTTACCTCGACAACGCCGTCACCGACAACCAAAACAGTTCCCATTTCTTCGGCAACTGCTTCAGGTGTCCACTGGGCGATAGTAGATTTAAGTAAAGGAATTATATCCTCATTTTCCGATGAAGAAACTTCTTTTAATTTCTTTTTAAGCTGGTCTAATCTGCCCTTTAAACTCCAGTCATAAACAGCGTCTAAATTCCAGTTGTATGTAGCTTTACCGATTTCAATACGAAAACCGTCTTTAACGCTTTCGTCTTTTTCCCATGATAAAATAACCGGAGAATTATATTTTTTCTCTAAAAACGCTTTGATACTGCTTGTTTGTTTTTCATCAGGCTCGACAGCACTTTTGATTACCGCGCTGACTTCAACCTTTCTGATTTCCTGTTCAATCATTATTATCTCCCCTTTCGGTTACCGAGATAAATTGATTTAAAGTATCAGCATTCTGTTCAATTAATTTTTCAGTTGCAGCGATAGCGAGCTTTGTAATCTCAATCTGCGCATCTTTGATAATTCTTGAGCGTTCAAGCTCGGCAGTTTCTTTAGCTTTCTCAACAATCTGTTTTGCTTCATCTCTTGCTGATTGAATTTGCATAGCGGCAGCCTTTTCAGCCTCTTTAGCCGCCTTTGTTCTTTTGGCACTTATTTCTGCCTCAACACTGATAAGACGGGTTTCATAAAGGTCTCTTTTATTCTCAGCTTCCTTTAATTTTTGCTGAGCTTCAGTATCGAGAGTTTCATAATGCTCTGTTCTGCCGTCCATAAATTTTTTAACAGGCTTGAACAAGAGAATATACAAACCGCCTGCAAGAATAGCAAAGTTAAAAAGATGGAGAAGAATCTGCTGCCAATCTATATTTAAAGGCATTTTCCTTACCCCCTCAATTTACAGAACGAAGATTACGAGAATAGCAACAACAAGCGCATAAATAATCGCGGTTTCAATAAATACAAGACCAATCATAAGAGCGCTTCGGATTTTGCCCTCTGCTTCAGGCTGACGGGCAATGCCCTCTGCTGATTTAGAAACAGCCATACCCATACCGAGCGCACCGCCGAGAGCCGCAAGACCTACACCGATACCGGCTGCAATCGCTTTAGCGCTTTTTGAGGTGTCTTCTGTTTCAACTGTTTGCTCTGTCTGTGAAACAGAGGTATCTGCTGATGTGTCAGTATCAGCAGATACTGCAAAAGCACCGATTACAAGTGTTAATAACATTAAAACTACAACACATACTGATAATTTTTTAATAATTGATTTCATAATATTTGCTCCTTTGAAATCAGGCTGCCGCCTGTTTTTTATTTTTTATTTTTTTAGGTTTTTTCTCATGCGGCTCTGAAACCTCGCCGTAATAAATTGAGGTGAGCAGAGTCAATACATAAGTCTGAACAAGTGCGTGTAAAAGTGTAAACAACACACCGACTACAACAGGTAATACAAAGCTCAATTGCAATGTATAATAAACAAGCTCCGTTACCAACAAACCGCTGAGCAGCGCACCGAAAAGACGGAAGCTCATTGAAATAGGAAGTGAAAAATCCTTTAAGGTGCTTGTTACACCCTTGAATCCGTTTTCCGCGATACCGCCTGACATTATAACGAAATACGAAAGAAATCCCAACGCAATCGCCGCATTGATATCAGAAAGAGGTGCAGGCAACGCTATTGCGTGACCTTTTGTGGTAATCGCCTGCAAACC
>JBGVHY010000193.1:0-9863 GCA_045122755.1 Acutalibacteraceae bacterium
GGTGCCTTGAAAAAACTAATTGCTGACGAGTGAAATCGTCGGGTCGAAGACGGGATTTGCCTATTACGAGTGACGATTGTCGGTGCCTTGAATAAAATGGTTTAAAGCATTTAAATTTTAAATAATGAGGTGAGGGTTTGAGTAACAGTAAACTGAAGATTATCGCTTGCATTGCAATGTTGATTGACCATATCGGTATGATTTTACTGCCTGACGTTGCGATTTTACGAATGATAGGGCGAATAGCAATGCCGATGTTCGCTTTTTTTATTGCTCAGGGTTGCCGCTATACGCGAAATAAACTACGCTACTTTTTGCAGGTGTTTTTGCTCGGCATTGCCTGGCAGATTGTAACGGTCACAGGCGAACTTATAAGCGGAACTTTTGAGGATTTTTATTTTAATATTCTGATAACTTTTTCATTCTCGATTGTGATTTGTTACATATATCTCGAGGTTGAAAAAGCCTATAAAAATAAGGATAACAAGAATCTGAAAAAATTCGGCACTTTGCTTGTACTCGCTGTTTTGGCATCATATGCTTTTCTTAGATTTACCGATAATGTTATCGGAATCGGGGTTTCGGTTGATTACGGAATAAGAGGAATTTTACTGCCGCTTTTCGCTTGTATTTTTACTGATAAGAATAAGCAGATTGCTTCGTTTTCGATAGGATTGATAGGGTTTATGATATTAATGGGAAAAGGTATTAATACTATTTTGTGCAGCTCGTTTTCTATCCCGATTTTGTACGCTTACGACGGCACTTACGGCTCTAAAAAATTAAAATATCTTTTCTATATTTTCTATCCTGCTCACCTTACTGTTTTGTATTTAATTAAGTTTATAATAAACTAAAAAAGCACCCATAGGGTGCTTTTTTGATTAAAATAATAACGAGTGTTTAGCTTTTAAGAATTATTTTACAATTTCAATCTTCTCGATAATCGGCTGTTCATCGGCAGTAATTGTACCGTTTGAATCGGTCGGATTTGCGTCAGCCGCAATTTTGTCTACAACGTCCATACCGCTTGTAACAACGCCGAATGCTGCATACTGACCGTCAAGGAATGTTGAGTCAGCGTCACAGATAAAAAATTGCGATGAAGCACTGTCAGGATCGCTTGAACGAGCCATCGAAATAACACCGCGAACGTGCGAGATGTTGTTTTCTACACCGTTTTCGGAAAACTCGCCTTTGATTTCTTCATCAGAACCGCCTGTTCCATTGCCGAGCGGGTCGCCGCCCTGAATCATAAATCCCTGCATAATTCTGTGGAAAGTTAAGCCGTCATAAAAACCTTCTTCAACGAGTTTTACAAAGTTTGCAACGGTAATCGGAGCTTGTTCATCGTTAAGGATAAGGTCGATTTCACCGTAATCTTTCACGGTGATTTTAACTTTTGGAAATTTGCCTTTGCCTTCAGTCTGAAACTCTGCAGAGTGATATTCTGTTACAGCCTGTGTTGCAGGCTGATTATCATACTCAGTAACCTTGCTTGTATAGTTTACATTTTCTTTTTTGCATGAAGCAAAGCAGAAGCATATAAGAACTGCTATTAAAATTAAAGAAAGTATTTTTTTCATTTATTATTAACTCCTAAATTATAATTTTGACTTATTGTAACATAATATCGGTACGATTTCAACCGCCAATATTTAAATATATTTATACTGCTTCATCCTCGACTTTATCGTAGAAAATGTCCAGCACAACCTGCAACAATCCGTCATTATCAATCTTGTATTCAGCGTAGCCACCTGCACCCTTGACTACCTTGCCCGGAACTGATTTGAACTCGATATTAATATCCTTTCTGTCCGAAAAAGCGTTGGTTGTAAGGTAGGTTATCTTTGTCGCATTAAGGTCGGTTGTTGAATAAATCGAGATTGTTTCAAATAATTCAAGCGGAGTTCCGAGATTTGATTTTGTCTTTGCGATAACCTTTGAGGCAAACGCTTTGATATAGCTTGTCTGACGTTTGATTCGGGTAACGTTTGAGTCAAGCTTTGTTATATCGCGGTCATGGATATAGCTATAAGCCTCTTTACCCTCAAGGTGTGTAATTTCGGTAGTAACATTGCCCTCGCTGTCATAAACAGGCACATCAACACCGTCAATAATATCATTAAGCAGTGAAATACTTGCTTTGTTAATAGAAAAATACGAATTAATCGGAATGTTATAAAGCATTCGCGAGATTGCTTTTGCGGTGTTTTCACAGCTTGTTTTCTTTCCGTCGCCGTAAGCGTAAGCAAGGCAAGCTTGGAGCTTTTTAGTACCGCTGTAGTTACCTTCGGTCGAATAAACATCAACATCAATCATAGAATCGCGGTTGATTGAGAGAATTGTATATTTTTTCTCATTAGTATCAATGCAGGCGAGATAAAGCGCATCAGCCTGTCCCGCGGTACCGTGCTCATCAGTTTTAATTTGAGTTTGCTCGTCCTTATCAACGCCCATTAAAAGAATGGTTGTGACATCTTCGTCATATACATAAGTGATGCCTTCATTTTTAACGGTGTTTCCGTTATCCTGAGCAACATCGGCAGGGATACTTACTTCGGTTTTTTCGTTTTTAAACTGACCTTTGCCGCTGTAGTAGAGATAAGCAAAGGTCGAGCCTAAAATGAGCGCAAGACCGAGGATTACGCAAAGGATAATAAGCAAGACTTTTTTTAGCTTTTTATGTTTTCGCTTGCCGCTTGACTCATTCATCATTTTTTCGTATTTGTCGCTGTACTCGTTTATGCCTACTTTAGCACCGAGCAGACTTTTTGAGGACGTCTTAGATCTTTTAAAAATCTTTAATTTATTTTGTTTGCTCATCTTCTCTTAACACTCCGACTACAAGGTATCTGCTGCTTTCCTTATCTTTAATACAGGTGCTTAATACTATGATTTTATCGTCAGTAGTAACATCTGCTTCTCTTACGTTTTTGTTAAGCGAAAGAGGGTTTTGGGTGTATTCAATAAACTCTTTAAGTGATTTTTCGTCCGAAAAATCAAAAGAATTCATAATATGACGGTCGTCATACTCAAAAGCCGAATAAATTTCATATTTCAGCGCTCTGCCCTCGGCATAAATTTCAATATAGCGGTTATTTTCAAAAAACTCGCTGTCCTCAAAATTATGAAGCTGGTAGAACATAGTTCCCATTGTCCAGATATTGTGTCCGTAAACAACGGTGACAGGGTCAGACCAGTCGGTTTTATTATAATCTTCAATATAAATTACGCCCTGACGGTCGTAAACCTTTTCAATACTTCTTCTTAAATAATAGTCATTGCTTTTACCGTTCGGGTGAAGAATAGGGTAATCAATATTGGTATTTTCAATTCTTATCCAGGAAAATACATCTTCATTTTTCTGCTTTAACTCGGCAAAATTGATAGGGTTTTCGAGAAGCTCAGAGGTTGTAGCGGCGGGTGGATTGGTGTAATCTTGAACAAGTGATTTGCCTTTTTGCCCCTGATAATAGTCATATATAAAACTGCCGCCGCAGAAAATAAGCACCGCAAGGCAGACAGCAAATATCGCGGACCAGATTTTCTTCACTTTCGATTTACCTCTTTTCGCTAATATAATAAATAATTATATCACAGTATTTTATTCAAGTCAACATACAAGATAGAGGTAAAAAATATTGTTTGATACCACATTGTTTGTGCAAACTATATAAAATTTATTAACAATTTTCTATCTATCTTTTGCAATTTGCACTTGATTTTATTGTTAAATAGTGTTAGAATGAAATAAAAGTTTAATACTTTTGTATTTCACACGAAAGGGTGTTTTTATAATGAAAGAATTTAATACTGACAAAATTAAAAATCTCGCTTTGCTCGGTCATGGCTCATGCGGTAAGACTTCTCTTGCAGAGGCTATGCTTTATGTAGCAGGCGTTACCGACCGTCACGGCAAGGTTGCTGACGGTAATACAGTAATGGACTTTGACGAGCAGGAAAAGAAAAGAAAGGTTTCTGTTTTCTCATCAGTTGCGTCACTCGAATGGCGTGAGAGAAAAATTAATCTTATTGATGCTCCGGGTCTTTTCGACTTTGCAAACGGTCAGGCTGAGGCGCTTCGTGCGGCTAAGAATGCTGTTATCGTGCTATCGGCTAAATCAGGGCTTAATGTAGGTTCGCAGAAAGCCTATAAGGCATGTCAGAAATACGGTGTCAGTACAATCTTCTTTGTAACAAAGGCTGATTCCGAACACGCTAACTGTAAAGATGTTATCGCAAGCTTAAAGGTTGCTTACGGCTCTAAGGTTATGCCTGTTATCATTCCTTATGCTTCTGACCGCAAGGTTGAATGTTACATAAATGTTGTTACGGGACGTACCTGGGAATATAAAGACGGCAAGCCGGTTGAAATCGAGATGCCTGAGGCAGCAAAAGACAGATACGAGCAGATGTACGGACTTCTTTGTGAGTCGGTTGCTTCACTTAATGAAGAGATGATGGATAAATACTTCTCAGGCGAGAGCTTTACTGAGGATGAGCTTTTCGCAGGTCTTCGCGAAGGCGTTAAAACAGGTGAGATTTCTCCGGTTTACTGCGGTGCGGCTCAGACTTTAGAGGGTATTGAGTTGTTCCTTAATGCACTTGTAAAAATTCTTCCTAATGCTGAACAAGTAGGCGGAGAGCTCGGTCTCGATGCAAACGGCGAGGCAGTAGAGGTTAAATGCTGTAAAGACGGCCCACTCGCTGCAACCGTATTTAAAACTGTTGCAGACCCGTTCGTTGGTAAAATGTCTTACTTTAAGGTTATTTCGGGTGTGTTAAAGAGTGGTGACACAGTTTACAACCCGAGAACAGGCGAAACCGAAAAGGTTGGCAAGCTAATGTTCGTTCAGGGCGGTAAACAGGTTGATACAAACCAAATCGTAGCAGGCGATATCGGCGCGGTTGCTAAGATGGTAAGCGCAAAAACAGGCGACACACTCTGTGACCCGAAGAATATCGTAACTCTGTCGGGTGTTGACTTCCCGAAAGCTTCTATTTCTATGGCTATTAAACCTGTTAAGAAGGGCGAGGAAGACAAGATTGCTCAGGCTATGGCGAAGATTTGTGAGGAAAATCCGTCGGTTGAGTTTACAAATAATCTTGAAACAAAACAGCAGATTGTATCGGGTCTCGGCGAACAGAATTTAGACGTTGTAGTAACACTTCTAAAAAATAAATTTGGTGTTGATGTTGTTCTCGAAGCGCCGAAGGTTGCTTACAGAGAAACTATCAAGAAGAAAGTTAAGGTTCAGGGTAAACATAAGAAACAGTCGGGCGGTCATGGTCAGTTCGGCGATGTTTGGATTGAATTTGAGCCGACTGATAGCGACGAACTCGTGTTTGAAGAGAAGATTTTCGGCGGTGCAGTTCCGAAGAATTACTTCCCTGCAGTTGAAAAGGGACTTCAGGACAGCGTTAAGAAAGGTGTTCTTGCGGGTTATCCTGTTGTTGGACTTAAAGCTACTTTGGTTGATGGTTCTTACCACCCTGTTGACTCTTCTGAAATGGCTTTCAAAACTGCAGCATCTATCGCTTATAAGACAGGTCTTGCTCAGGCAAACCCTGTGCTATTAGAGCCTGTCGGTACACTTAAAGCTATCGTTCCTGATGATAATATGGGCGATATTATCGGCGATATCAACAAGCGCAGAGGTCGTGTGCTCGGTATGAATCCGCTCGAGGATAAAGAGCAGGAGATAGTGGCAGAAGTGCCGATTGCTGAAACTTCGGATTTCTCAACAGTTCTTCGTTCGGTAACCCAGGGTCGCGGCTCGTTTACACTCGAATTTGAGCGTTACGAGGAAGCACCGCCTGCAGTTGCAAGCAAGGTTGTTGAAGCAGCCAAAGCAGCGGGCAAAGTTGAATAATATATTTTTAAAAGAGGTGTCGAATGACACCTCTTTTTGTCTACAGGCGAAAAGTGTGTTTATCAGGCGTGTTGGGGTGGGTTTCTGCCATACTATGCCTTTTGATTTCTTTGTGGCAAGACAAGATAACATAAGAATGTAAATAATATTTTATTTAATCTTTATGTTACTTTGTTCCACAAAAGATATCTTTTGATTTAAAAACGCAACGGCGAGTCGCCGTTCCCTACAAGTGTAGATAAGCTTGTGGGTATATTGTCGGGCAGAGGTTTACTCCTTTCATTCTTCTCACGAGAGCAAGACGTGGGGTCGAAGACTAGATGTACTTGTAACAAGAGATGACTGGCGGTGACTTGAAGAAAAATTCTGCATACGAGCGAATGTCATCAAGCCGAAGGCTAGAGGTCTGCTTACGAGTGACGGCATACGGTGACTTGAAAAAAATAGTTGAAATTCGGGTAAAATAGAGGTATAATTAACTGAATAGATTTTTGTTTAAAAGGAGTAAAGGAAATGTCAAAGAATTTTTATATCACAACTCCGATATATTACCCGTCGGGTAATCCTCATATCGGCCATTGCTATACAACTGTTGCTTGCGATTCAATCGCGCGCTACAAACGAATGCAAGGCTACGATGTAATGTTCTTGACCGGTACTGACGAGCACGGTCAGAAAATCGAGGAAAAAGCTAAAGAAAAAGGTATCACTCCTAAGCAATATGTTGATGAAATCGTTGAGATTTTCAAAAACTTGTGGAGTTATATGAACATAAGCTATGACAGATATATCAGAACTACTGACGATTATCACGTTGAAACCGTTCAGAAGATTTTTAAAGAGCTTTATGACCGCGGTTATATCTACAAGGGCGAATATTCGGGTAAATACTGCACACCTTGCGAGTCTTTCTGGACTGAAAGCCAGTTAGTTGACGGCAAATGCCCTGAGTGCGGTCGTGAGGTTATCGAGGCGAAAGAAGAAGCTTATTTCTTCAAAATGGCGCCTTTTGCTGAGCGTATTGAGAAACTTCTCACCGAAACCGACTATTTACAGCCGAAAACAAGAGCTATCGAGCTTGTTAATAACTTTATTAAACCAGGTCTTGAGGATTTGTGCGTTTCTCGTACATCTTTTACCTGGGGTATTCCTGTAACTTTCGATGAAAAACACGTTGTTTACGTTTGGATCGATGCGCTTTCAAACTATATTTCAGCGCTCGGTTATTTAAATGACGCTCACGACGATTACAATAAATTCTGGCCTGCTGACGTTCATATGGTTGCCAAGGATATTCAGCGTTTCCACGCTATTATCTGGCCTGCAATGCTTATGGCGCTAGAGCTACCGCTCCCGAAACATTTGGCAGTTCACGGCTGGATTACTTTCAACGGTCAGAAAATGTCCAAATCAATCGGCAATGTTGTTGACCCGTTTGTACTCGGCGAACGTTACGGCGCAGATGCCATCCGTTATCATATTTTGCGCGAGATGGCACTCGGCGCTGACAGCTCATTCTCAAATGAGATTATGATTAACCGCATCAATACCGACCTTGCGAATGGTCTTGGAAACCTTGTTTCCCGTACAGTTGCTATGGTTGAAAAATATTTCGGCGGTACATTGCCGACGGAGAAACAGTCAGGCGAATTTGACAATGATTTAATTGAAATGTGTGTATCCCTTCGCGCAAAATGCGACGATTTTATTGATAAAACTCAGATTAATAACGTTCTTATTGAGATTTTCAAGGTCGTATCCAGAGCTAATAAATATATTGATGAAACAGCGCCTTGGGTGCTTGCAAAAGACGAAGCTAACAAGCCACGTCTTGCTCAGGTGCTTTACAATCTTTTAGAGGCAATCAGAATTGCTACAACATTGTTAGCACCTTTTATGCCTACAACAATGCCTAAAATTTATGAGCAGATTGGTGCAACCGAGAGTGATGTAACTTATGAAAATGCTGATAAATTCGGTGTTTTGTCTGCTACTGTTACAGTTAAAAAAGGTGAAGTGCTCTTCCCTAGAATTGATGCTGAAAAAGAGATTGAAGAGTTAAACGCAATTATTGAAAAACAGGTTGCAGAGGCTCAAGCAGGTCAGAAAAAAGCAGAAGCTGTTGCATTCTTAGATGAAATTACAATTGATGAATTTGCTAAAGTTGATTTGCGAGTTGCAAAGGTGCTTGATTGCGAACCGATTAAGAAGGCAAAGAAACTGCTTAAACTAACACTTGATGACGGTAGTGGTGAAAACAGAACTGTTGCATCAGGTATTGCGCAGTATTACACACCTGAACAGCTTATCGGCAAAAACGTGATCGTTGTTGCTAACTTGAAACCTGCAAAGCTTTGCGGTGTTGAAAGCTGCGGTATGATTTTGGCGGCTGATACTGACGATGGTGTTAAGGTTATCTTCCCTGAAGGTATGAAACCCGGTGACAAAATTCGATGATAATTGATACTCACGCGCATTATGACGACAGACAGTTTGAGGTTGAGCTTTCACAGCTGCTGCAAGAAATGCAGGCAAACGGTGTTGAAAAGATAATCACCTGCGGTGTAAACCTTGATAACAGCGAAGAGGTTTTGGCACTTTGCGATAAGCACGAAATGCTTTATGCGGCAGTTGGAATTTATCCTCATGAAACTCATAAGCAGAACTATCACCGCGACCGATTAGAGCGGTTGGCATCTCACAAAAAGTGCGTTGCAATCGGCGAGATTGGACTTGATTATTACTATGATGACGCTCCAAGGGAAACTCAGCTTGATTTTGTATGCAAGCAGTTGGAGCTTGCAAATGAGTTAGGGTTACCTGTGACTTTTCATGACCGAGAAGCGCATCAGGACACAATGGAAGTTCTTAAAAAGTACAAGCCTAAAGGCGTTGTTCATTGTTTCTCAGGCTCTAAGGAAATGGCTAGGGAAATTGTAAAGCTCGGTATGTATTTAGGTATCGGCGGTGCGCTTACTTTTAAAAATGCAAGGGTACTGCCCGAGGTAGTGAGCGAAATTCCTCTTGAAAAATTAGTACTTGAAACCGATGCGCCGTATATGAGCCCTGTGCCGTATCGCGGCAAGCGTAACAGATCTGATTATATTCTGCATATTGCAGAAAAAATCGCTGAAATTAAAGTAATTTCAGCGGAAGAGGTTCTTAAAGTAACTCGACAGAACGCAATAGATATTTTTAAATTTTAAGGAGTTTTAAAGATGGCTTTTACTGATATTTTCAAAGGAAAACAATACAAAGAAGAACTAGATAGAATTAAAGCTACCTTTACTCCCGAGATGCAAGAGGCTAACCGTCTTCAAGAGTTTATAGAAAAACTCAATAAAGATATAGCAAATCTTGAAAGAACAATCCAACAGAAAAACTATCAAATAAATAACCTAAATAATCAAGTAACGGGATTAAATAATACAATCACTCAAAAACGTTCTGAAATAGTAGAATTAGACGAAGAGATTTTGTTGCAATCCTTTGGCCTTTATACGCCAAAATATGATTTTTCAAATTCTGACAATTATAAAGATGAGTTATCTAATATAAGGACCAAACAAAAAGAAGCAATAAAAAACGGGAATGCCGCATATGGTAATATGAGTTGGCAAGTAAATGGAAGCTCTGCTCAAGGAAAAAAGATGGTTAAAGATATGCAAAAACTTCTTATTAGAGCTTTTAATTCTGAATGTGATGAAACAATTAGCAAAGTAAAATTTAATAATATTGAATCTTCTGAAAAAAGAATTTCTGCGTCAAAAGAAGCTATTTCAAAACTTGGAAAAATAATGAATGTTGCTATTACAGAGTATTATTATAACTTAAAAATTCAAGAATTGTATTTAGCGTATGAATATGCCCAAAAGAAACAAGAAGAAAAAGAAGAACAAAAACGAATTAGAGAAGAACTTAGAGAGCAAGCAAAACTAGAAAAAGAAATTGAGGAACAACGAAAGAAAATTACTAAAGAGCAAG
>JBGVHY010000194.1:0-4388 GCA_045122755.1 Acutalibacteraceae bacterium
ATGGTGTGATGCTACTAACGGTCTTGTAAGTATGTTCGGAAGCGGTATGAGTGAGACGTTTGAACTTCTCAGACTTCTTGAATTTACTGTTGATACTCTCAAAAAATTCAGTGATAAAAAAGTTAATCTTCCTGCCGAATTACTAGATTTTTATAGTAATATCAACGCTCAGGTTGAGAATTATAAATCAGAATTTGATTATTGGGACAGCGTTGCAACTGCAAGAGAGGAATTTAGACAGTCAGTTCGTTATGAAATAAGCGGCGAAATAATTGAAACTGAGCTTGGCTCATTAATTGTATCATTTGAAAAGTATATTGATATGGTTAAAAAGGGTATTGATAAAGCAGTCGAATTTGGCGGCGGATTCTGCCCTACTTATATTAAATACAAAGCAGATGAATTTGAGATAATTAAGGAAAATGAGGGCGGTTATCCAAATGTAAGAGTTAAAAAGTTTACCGCCGTTCCTGTTTCAAAATTCCTTGAAGGTCCTGCTAAACAGATTAGAGAGTGTAGAAATAAAAAGGATGCACTTGAAATTCTTAATAAAGTCAAAGCATCAGATGTTTACGATAAAAAACTCAAGATGTATAAAACCAGTGAAAATATCTCTAAGGAAGGCTATGAATTTGGTAGAATTGCGGCGTTTACACCGGGTTGGCAGGAAAACGAGTCGATTTTCTTGCATATGGAATATAAATTTCTGTACGGCATCTTAAAAAGCGGCAATTATAAGGAATTTTATGAAGAATTGCAGAATATTTTTATTCCGTTCCTTGACCCTTCAATTTACGGACGTTCAATTCTTGAAAACTGTTCTTTCTTAGCTTCAAGTGCAAATCCTGATGAAAACCTACATGGTAGAGGCTTCGTTTCCCGTCTTTCAGGTTCAACAACAGAGGTTGTTTCTATCTGGACTGAAATGTTTTTAGGAAAAACTCCGTTTGTTTATGAAAACGGCAAGCTCGGTCTTAAAATCAAGCCTATGCTTGAAGATTTTATGTTTGATGAAAACGGAGAAGTTTCATTTAATTTCTTAACTGAAAACAAAGTCACAGTTCATAATCCGTCAAAAGATGCTACATACTGCAAAAGTGTTAAATATGTAACAGTTGACGGTGAGCGTTTCGTAGGCGATACCGTATGGGGTGAAACCGCAGAAAAGGTGAGAACAGTTAAAAACTCAGAAATCCATATTTATTATTAAAATGCTTGCATTTTGAATATGAGCGTGATATAATAAAGTGGAATATGTAAGATTACAATTCCATAATTTAAAACTTAATGCCTCCCGCAGAAATAAAGGGAGGCATTTGCGATGTCAAAACGAAAGGTTTGGAATTATAATGAAAATTTATGATGAAGTTATTATCGGTGGCGGTATCTGTGGTATTATGGCTGCAAAACGACTTACTGATAATGACCCGACAAGACGTGTTGCTATTATTGAAAAAGGTAGAGAATTGACTCGCAGAAAATGTCCGGCTTCAAATACACAAAGATGTGTTCATTGCGGTATCTGTAGCATAACTTCCGGTATGGCCGGAGCAGGCGCTTTTTCGGACGGTAAATTCAACCTTGGTACTGCTTACGGCGGAACGCTTGGCGAAGAACTCGGCGAAAAGCAGGCAACGTATTATATCGATGAGGTTGATAGAATTTTAAGTGAGCACGCTGAGGATTACCCTGAGCTTTATCATTCTAATGATGAGCTTAAATTGAAATGTGTTCAGAACAATCTTACTCTTCTTGATATGAATGTCCGTCATTTAGGTACTGATAAGAACTTTAAAACTATGTTCAATATTATTGAGGATATTCAAAATTCAGGCGTTGAAATTTACAGCGAAACTACCTGTAAAAAAGTGAAGCGCGAGGGCGATGTTTACAGAGTTACCTGTGAAACCGTTGATTTTATTGCTAAACATATTATTGTTGCGACAGGTCGTACAGGTGCGCCTTTTGTAGAAAAATTCTGCAATGATTTCGGTATTAAGCTTCATGCAAACGCGGTTGATATCGGTGTGCGTGTTGAGATGAAGGATATTATATGGAGAGAGTTTTCTGAAAAAATTTACGAGCCGAAAATCCTTTATAAAACTAAAACTTATGAGGATAAATGCAGAATGTTCTGCTTTAACCAAGGCGGTTATGTTTCAGCTGAAAGTAATGATGGTATCGTTACTGCAAACGGTCATTCTTATGCTGATGCTGATAAAAAGAGCGATAACTGTAACTTTGCTATTCTTTCGTCAATCAAGTTTACAGAGCCGTTTAATCAGCCTACTAAGTATGCGACAAATATCGCTGAGGATATGAATATGATTGGTGACGGAAATGTTGTTGTTCAGCGATTTGGTGACCTTATTAAGGGCAGAAGAACAACTGAAAGCAGACTTGCAAAGAGCACAGTTATTCCTACTCTTAAAGCAACACCCGGTGACATCAGTATGGTAATGCCGCACCGTCATATGACTAATATCATCGAAACTATCTATGCGCTTGATAAAGTAGCGCCGGGTACTGCTAATGATGATACATTACTTTATGGTTGCGAGAATAAGTATTATTCAATTCGTCCTCATTTTATCAATAAGAAATTTGAAGTTGCTGAGGGAATTTATATTCTAGGTGACGGTTCGGGTATCTGCCGTGGACTTTCTCAATCAGGCGCTATGGGTATCTATGCCGCTGACTGTATCTGTGATACAGTAAAAGAATAAAAGAGATAAAACACTTGGCGAAATAGCCAAGTGTTTTTGCTAACTAGGAGTTTTTGTTATGAGAGAAATGAGAAGAAACAAACAGATTTTAAGTAATGAAGAAAGCATTAAAATACTCGAGCGCAATACCTCGGGAGTTTTGGCATTGTTAGGTGATAAAGATTATCCGTATGCCGTTCCGCTTAGCTATGTTTATACGGACAATAAAATTTATTTTCACTCCGCAGTAGAAGGGCATAAAGTAGACGCTATAAAAAATCACGAAAAAGCATCATTCTGTGTAATCGATGCTGATAATGTAGTGCCCGAAAAGTTTACTTCGCTTTATAAGAGCGCTATTGCTTTTGGTAAGGTGAGTATCGTTTCGGATGAAGAGAAACTTAATGCCATAAAATTATTAAGTGATAAATATTCGCCTCAGTTTAGAGAGCAAGGTCTGAAAGAAATAGAAGAAACATTCAACCGCTTCTTAATAATTAAGCTTGAAATAGAACACCTCTCGGGTAAACAATGTATTGAAATGGTATAGAAAAAGCCTTCCAGATGGAAGGCTTTTTCACTCCGTATCCTTTGCCTCTACAAACCATTTGTCTTTTTCTAAAAAAAGATATTTTTGTATTCCGTTTATCATACAGGTATAGCGGATTCCTGCACCGCCTGCTTTCATTGACGCGGCACAGCATATATTTGTTATTTTATCAATTGGAAAAGTCGTTTCCTCATCCCATAAAATCGAAAGCGGAATAATGCTTCCATCTTCTAAAAATCTTGCGTTAACGGATACATATTTTTTGCAGTACATTAAAATTACTCCTTAAATCTTAGTTTTTAATACTCCAACCGGGTGCACAGTGTGGTCACAGTACGGGTCAAAGTGTGAAAGGACCGTATCCTTTAAAAGTGACGCACGCTGAATGGTGTAATTGCCATAGCGACTTTTAAGCGAATCAACAGTTTTGTCGATTCGCTCTAATTTTATCTTTTTTTCGGTATCAGTAAAAAAGTCATACTGAGAGGGAATAGAGGCAGAAGAAAAGTCCGATACTGCAATACCTATGCTTCGTATTGGAGTATCAAGATTAAAATTATTATTAAACAGTTCAAGCGCAACGTCAGCAATTTCTCGTGTAATATCAGTAGGAAATTGCAGTTTTTTCTGACACGACTCGGTTATGAGTTTGTTATTTCGCGCGTGAAATTTTACAACCGAGCATTTTACCCCTTGCTCTCTCATCCGTCGGCAGACGCTTTCAGATAAAACGTATAAAACCGTCTTTACATCATCAAATGTGACTAAATCCCTCGGCGTGGTGGTAGAATTGCTGATTGATTTTACAGGCGGCAACAACTCGCCTTTGAAAACAGGGCTTAAATCATACCCGTTTGCATAAGAATGAAGCATAATTCCGACCTTGCCAAACCATTTTTGCAGCTTTTCGGGCTCGGTATTGGCGACATCGCCGATTGTATAACGATAGTGACTTTGTAATTTTTTATAAGTAGCAGAACCGATATATAACAAATTATTCGCAGGCAGCGGCCAGACGATTTCTTTGTAATTTTCCTTAGAAATAACCGTAACCGCATCAGGTTTTTTATAGTCACTGCCGAGTTTTGCAAAAACCTTATTAAAACTTACACCGATACTCACAGTAATCCCAA
>JBGVHY010000195.1:0-6287 GCA_045122755.1 Acutalibacteraceae bacterium
TTAGGACTTACGGTTAATATTAAAATGCATGGCAGACTTCCTGAACGTCCTTTGTTTCCGCTTGATAGAGAAATGCAAAAAAACGGTTGTAAACTGGAACGAAATGATGATATACTTACAATCAGCGGTAAATTAAATCCAGCTGATTATGTTATCGAAGGCAACATTTCTTCGCAGTTTGTTTCAGGTTTGCTTTTTGCTTTGCCGATTATTGGCGGCAGCAGTAAAGTAATTATCAAAGGAAAATTCGAGTCATATTCATACGTTCAGCTTACACAAGAAGTGCTAAAAACCTATGGCATAGAATACAAATTTGAAAATAATACATTTGAGCTTATTAAAAGCAATTATATTTCAACAAATTCTACTATCGAAGGCGACTGGTCTAATGCCGCATTCTGGCTTTGTGCAGGAGCTTTAAGTGAACAGGGGATAACTGTTGAAAATTTGAATTTTAATTCAGTTCAGGGGGATAAAAAAATAATCGATGTATTAAAATCCTTTGGTGCTGATGTCAGTAAAAATACCAATTCTGCAACAGTAAAACGTGCAAATTTAAAAGGAATTACTGTTGATGCGTCGGATATCCCTGATTTGGTCCCGATTATCGCACTTACCGCTTGTAACGCAAGGAGTGATACTGTTATCACCAATGCAGAGCGTTTGCGAATCAAAGAAAGTGACAGAATTAAGACTGTTGTTGAGCTTATAACAAATCTCGGCGGCAAGGTAAAAGAAACTGCTGACGGTATGATTATTACAGGTACTCCGCTCAACGGCGGTACTGTTAACTCACATAACGACCATAGAATTGCTATGACCGCGGCTGTTGCATCGCAGATTTGCAGTAGTCAGGTTAAAATAATAGATGCAAACGCAGTCAGCAAATCATATCCTGAATTTTACAAGGATTTTGAAAGTTTGAACGGTGTTTTTAAGGAGGAAAAATAAATGGGCAGTGTTTACGGAAAAACATTGAAAGTATCTGTTTTCGGTCAGTCACACTCTAAAGGAATTGGAGTGACGATTGACGGAATTCCTGCCGGTGAGAAGATAGATATGGCTGAACTTCAGGCTTTTATGAACAGACGTGCTCCGGGTAATGCCAAATTTGCAACACAACGAAAAGAACCTGATGCTCCTGAATTTTTATCGGGAATTGTTGATGATACTACCTGCGGTGCACCGCTTTCGGCAGTAATTTTTAATACCAATGCTCATTCTAATGATTATAAAAATATCGTTGATATCCCTCGTCCTGCTCATGCTGATTTAACAGCTCAGGTTAAATACAAAGGATTTCAGGACGTTGCAGGCGGCGGTCATTTTTCGGGCAGACTTACCGCACCGCTTTGTATTGCAGGCGGTATTGCAAAGCAGATACTCGCTCGTAAAGGGATACATATTTTTGCTCATATTTCGAGTATAAAGGGTGTAGAAGACGATACTTTTGATAAAGTAACCCCTGATACTGCTGTACTTGAAAAAGTTGCTTCTAAGCATTTTCCTGTCATTAACGACCAAAAGGGTGAAATAATGATGCAGGAAATTGAAAAGGCAAGGCTTGACGCAAATTCAGTCGGCGGAACAATTGAATGTGTTGTTATAGGACTTAAACCGGGACTTGGCGAGCCGATGTTTGACGGTCTGGAAAATCGAATTGCATCGGCAATTTTCGGCGTTCCTGCGGTTAAGGGTCTTGAATTTGGCAACGGATTTGATTGTACACAGCTTTACGGCAGTGAAAACAATGATGAATTTTATTATGACGATTATTGTGTAAAAACAAGAACAAATAATCATGGTGGTATTTTAGGCGGAATTTCAAGCGGTATGCCTTTATATTTTAATGTTGCATTAAAGCCTACACCGTCTATCGGCAAGGAGCAAAATTCAATCAGCTTTTCCGAAAAGCAAGACTCGAAGCTTGTTATCAAAGGCAGACACGACCCTTGTATTGTGCCGCGTGCAGTTCCTGTTATTGAAGCTGTTACAGCGCTCGCTATTTATGATTCAATTCTTGAAAACACTGACTATTAAGGAGATAAAATTACAATGAATTTAGATGAATTAAGATTGGAAATTGATAAAATTGATGATCAACTGATTAAGCTTTTCGCAGATAGAATGGAAGTTGCCGCAAAAATTGGTCAGTTTAAGAAAGAAAACGGACTTCCTGTGCTGAATTCCCAGAGAGAAAGAGAAAAGCTCAATGACGTTGCAAGCAAATCAAAACCTGAAATGAAATCTTATGTTCGTGTTTTATATTCGCTTTTGTTTGAGCTTAGCCGTTCATATCAGCATAAAATCTTTGACACAAATTCCGAGCTTTATGATAATATCAATAAATCAATTACTGAAACACAAAATTTATTTCCGACTGATTCAGTTGTAGCTTGTCAGGGCGTTGAGGGTTCGTATTCACAGATTGCCTGTGAAAAAGTATTTAAAAATCCAAGTATTATGTATTTTGATAAATGGGAGAATGTATTTGATGCTATCGAACAAGGCTTCTGCGATTACGGCATTTTGCCTATTGAAAACAGCACAGCAGGTTCTGTAAAACAGGTTTATGACTTAATGGTCAATCATAACTTTAATATCGTAAGAAGTGCAAGAATTCAGGTAAATCATAGCCTGCTCGCTAAAAAAGGCACAAAGCTTTCGGACATTAAAGAAGTTTTCTCTCACGAACAGGCACTTGCACAGTGTTCAGGCTTTTTAAAGAGCCTTGGTAACATTAAAATTACTAAAGTTGAGAATACAGCTATCGCTTCAAAAATGGTTGCAGAAAGCGACAGAGATGATATTGCGGCACTTTCTTCTAATAATTGTGCTGAACTTTATAATCTTAACTGCTTGAAATCGTCAGTTCAGGATAAAAATAATAATTACACAAGATTTATCTGTATTTCAAAAAATCTTGAGATTTATCCTGGCGCAGATAAAACCAGTCTTATGCTTGTGCTTCAGCATAAGCCCGGTGCGCTTTATAAAGTTTTATCACGTCTTTATGCGCTTGATATTAACCTTATCAAGCTTGAATCACGTCCGCTTTCGGACAGAGATTTTGAATTTATGTTCTATTTCGACCTCGATACATCAATTTATTCTGAAGAGTTCGTTCAGCTCATCTGCGAATTAGACGGAATTTGTGATGAATTCAAGTATTTAGGTAGCTATTCTGAGGTGATATAAATGAAAAAATTCGGATTATTAGGCAGAAAACTCGGTCACAGCTACTCACCACAGATTCATAAATTTTTCTATGGTAACGAGTATAAATTATATGAAAAAGAGCCTGAAGAATTAGAAGGATTTCTTAAATCAGGCGAGCTTGACGGAATGAATGTAACCATTCCTTACAAAAAGGATGTTATTCCGTATTGTACAAAACTCTCAGACACAGCTGAAAAAATCGGTGCTGTTAATACAATCGTAAAGGAAGCAGACGGCTCTCTTACAGGATATAATACAGATTATTACGGCTTTTTGTATATGACGAAAGCCGCTAAGGCCAAAGTAAAAGGTAAAAAAGCCATTGTTTTAGGTGACGGCGGTGCTTCACTTGCTTGCCAAACAGTACTTGAAGATTTAGAAGCAGGCAGTATTACTGTTATTTCTTTGTTCAGTGATGAAAATAACTATGATAATCTATACAAGCATTATGATGCTCAAATTATTGTAAACGCTACGCCTGTAGGAATGTATCCTAAAGTTGATGAATCAATAATTGATTTAAAGCCTTTTACGAAATGCGAAGCTGTACTTGATATTATTTATAATCCTAAGAAAACGACACTTTTAAAACAAGCTGACGAACTAGGCATAAACAATGCCGGTGGTATTTTAATGCTGATTGCTCAGGCTAAACAGAGTGCTGAATTTTTTACAGGCGAGAAAATTGATGACAGTATTATTGAAAAAATAGCAGAGGAACTTGAAGTATGAAATTCTTGATTATCAACGGACCTAATCTTAATATGCTCGGCCTTCGCGAGCCAGAGATTTACGGCGAAAAAAATTACGATTATCTATGTAAAATGATTAAAGATTATTGCGATAAAAAGGGAATAGATACAGACTTTTATCATTCTAATCACGAAGGTGACATTGTTGATAAAATTCAAAACGCTTACGGCAATATAGACGGAATTGTTATAAATCCCGCTGCTTACACTCATACAAGTGTTGCTATTTTGGATGCACTTAAAGCAGTAAATATCCCGGCGGTAGAAGTTCATATTTCCGATGTTGATTCTCGCGAAGAATTTCGACAAATTTCATTTGTAAGATATTATTGTTTCAAAACAATTTGCGGAAAGGGTTTTGACGGCTATTTAAAAGCTGTTGACGCACTTGTAGAAAAATTAAAATAAACATAAATAACTCCCTTACAGCATATCATTTATTGATAAGCTTATAGGGAGTTGGTTTTTTGAGAGATTCTGTCGAAGAACGCGCCGTACTGCTCGGCAAATATATTGTTGATACAGGCGCTACAGTAAGAGTATGTGCCAAAAAATACGGCGTTAGCAAATCAACAGTACATAAAGATGTAAGTGACAGACTTAAATTTCTTGATGAGGATTTATATTTACAGGTTAAGAAAGTTCTTGAAGTAAATAAGGCTGAAAGACATATCAGAGGCGGAATAGCAACAAAGAATAAATATCTTAAAGTAAAAGCAAAATAAACTGTATCATATGATATGCACCCCAAAAGTTAGACACTTTTGGAGGTGCATATCACATATCGATACAGTTTATTTTTTTACAACGTTTTCCTCTCCTAAAACGTTCTTTAGATTTGATAAAAGTTTTTCAGAAATATTGCATTTATATTTATCCGATTTCATCATTTTTTTAGTATCATTACAGTAAATATACAACGCTGAGTTACCGTTGCTTTTAGAAATAATACTAAGTGCCTCATTTAGCTTCGGAGAGTTTATTGAATCGACCTTAATATACAAAGACTGAGTATTCACATATTCATCAATAAATTCGATTTTTTCGCACAAAATCTGTTTTGTAATATCATCTTTTGTGCTGATTTTGCCACTTATAATCAAAGGCTTATCAGGAGTAATGGTATGATTATACATTGCAAAAGTTTTAGGGAATATTATCATTTCACAACTAGAAGTGACATCGGAAATCTCAGCAAAAGCCATAATATCATTGTTTTTTGTAGTTTTCTTCTTTATACTCTCAAAGTTAACAAGAATCTTTACTTTTTTATTTTCAGAATACTTTGAGTCATCATTAAGTATATCGGAAATATTGTCAAATTTATTACGCAAAACCAGATCTTTATACTCATTCAGTGGATGTCCTGATAAATAAAAGCCGATAACTTCCTTTTCCTGCTTTTGCAAGGTGTTTTTGTCGAATTCGTCGTATCGTTTAATTGTAATTTCAGCATTGTTTGAAGTATCAAAAAAATCTATCTGACCATCAATATTTGAATTTCGCTTTCGTTGAATATTTGATAGAATATTATCAAGTGCTTCAAGCATTTCACGACGATTATATTTAAGACCATCAAAACAGCCTGCTTTAATTAATGCCTCAACACTGCGTCTGTTCAAATCTCTGGATACGCAACGCTTGCAGAAATCGTAAATATTGGTAAAATCACCGTTTTGTTCGCGTTCAAAAATAAGGTTATTAACAAGAACACGACCGACACCTTTAATGGCTAAAAGTCCATACCTAATATTGCCGTAATCCTCGGAAAAATTATGAGAACTTTTATTAATATCAGGCGGAAGAATACTGATACCAAGTCTTTTACATTCTTCAAAATATTCTTGAACCTTTAAAGATCGGTCAAGAACACTTGTAATTAATGCCGCCATGTACTGCGATGGATAATGACATTTTAAATAAGCTGTTCGATAGGAAACTATCGAATAAGCAGTTGCATGAGCTTTATTGAATGCATAAGAAGAAAAGGCAGAAATCTCCGAGAACAAATCATTTGCGGTGTTCTCGGAAACGCCGTTTTCAAGGCAACCTTTGATAAAATTTACTTTTTCTTTTTGCAAAATATCATGCTTTTTCTTCGCCATAGCTCTGCGAATAATATCAGCCTTACCAAGTGTATACCCAGCTAAAGTTCTGAAAATCTGCATAACCTGTTCCTGATAAACAATGCAACCGTAAGTTACATTTAAAATTGGCTCAAGCAGTGGAGTAGCATAAGCTATTTTTTGCGGATTATGCTTATTTTCGATGTATTTTGGGATGGATTTAACAGGACCCGGACGATATAGTGATAAA
>JBGVHY010000196.1:0-5794 GCA_045122755.1 Acutalibacteraceae bacterium
ACGAAAGTGGGCTTTTGGTGATATACTTTTCATCGAAAAAACAACTCCTTTGTGTCGATGTTTAGTGTGGTTACTTTCATCTTAGCACATTTGAGTTGTTTTTTCTATTTCTACTGTTACCTATCTATTGTATCATAACAAAATTACGTTTATATGTACAATCTTTTTAATCATATAATATAACAAATATTATTTTTTAGGTGATATTATGTTTTTAGAATTTTTAAAAGCCGCAATTAACTCTTTGTTTATGATTTTGCATATTAATCAGACAAATGAATTTCCAAAGGCACTATCAAAAGAAGATGAGCAAAAATATATTGAAGCTTATGAGAAAAACGGAGATATGAATGCACGAAACAAGCTTATTGAACACAATTTACGTCTTGTTGCACATATAATTAAGAAATATTATTCGGTAGGATATGAACAGGACGATTTAATATCAATCGGCACTATAGGGCTTATAAAAGCGGTTAATTCCTATACATCGGGCAAAGGAACAAAGCTTGCTACTTATGCTTCGCGTTGCATAGAAAACGAAATACTGATGTATTTTCGCTCACAGAAAAAGACAAACGGAGATGTTTATATGTCTGACCCTGTTGATATGGACAAAGACGGCAACACGCTATCTTTAATAGATATAATTTCCGATGATAAAGACATTGTCGATGATATCGAATTAAAATTAAAAACCGAAAAACTATATAAAATAATTGCAGAAAAACTTGATGAACGAGAAAAAACTATTATCATTTTGCGATATGGTCTTGGCGGAAATCCTGAGCTGACACAACGCGAAATTGCTAAAAAACTGAAAATTTCACGCTCATATGTAAGCAGAATCGAGAAAAAAGCGCTCGAAATCATGCATAATGAGTTTGAATAACAAATAAAATATTGAATATTTTACAATATCGTGTTAAACTTACAAGAGATAAAAAGAAACGGAGAAAAATATGAATTACGAAACTTTATTACATATTATTTGTTTAAGCGGAACGGTGCTCTGTGCGGTTACGCTAATATTGTATCTTATATTCAAAAAATGCTCAATTTTGCAAAAAATTAATGCATCAATATATTTGATTGCACTAGGTGCATATTTGCTGTTTACCGAGAAACTGGTTAGTTTTGTTCAGACGTATTACTACTCTGTCTTAAGCTACAATTTGATTATGACATCAATAATCACTGCCACTGCTTTAATCGGCGTGATATTAGTGCTTATAGGCTTGTTTAATAAAACTGAAAAATTCCAAACATACGCATACAGAGGATTTGAAGTACTTATGCTTATCTTATCCATTGCTTTAATATGGAGCATTTTTACTTCAGTTACAAAAAGCTTATTCCTTGTGCCGATAATATTTTTAACTCTTATTTTCAGCGAGTATTTTATGATAAATGCAACCGAAACGCTCGAAAACAAAACATCTAAAATTATCTATTTTACTGTTAATGCTATAATCGGCGTATTATGGCTTATCGGAATGATTCTTTTGGCAGTAAAAATTTCATTTAACACAAACACAGTATTTGTTATTCTTTCGATAATCGCTTTAATACTGGCTTTAAGCTCAATTTTGTTAGGAATATTAAGAATTAAAAAGGAAAGAAATAATGACTAAAATAGCAATAATCGGCGGCGGTGCATCGGGAATGTTTGCAGCAATCACTGCACTGTCTTCAGAAAAAGAAGTTTCTGTAACAATTTTTGAAAAAATGAATCGCGTCGGCAAAAAAATTCTTGCAACAGGCAACGGAAGATGTAATATTACAAATGAATTTGCTGATAGGCAGAATAATAATCTTCCTGTCCATTTTCACGGCGAAGAACCTGATTTCGCTCTATATGCGCTTAATCAGTTTAATCAAAACAGTTTGATTGAATTTTTAGAAAGCAACGGTGTCCTTTTGAGAAAAGAAAACGATAAGTATTATCCTTTCTCCGAGCAGGCAGGAACAATTCTTGATTTTTTGCGACTTAAATGCGAAATGCTCGGCACTGAATTTGTAACAGATACAAAGATTGAGAAAATTATAAGCAAAAACCAAAAATTCATTGTAAACAGTAAAGAATTTGATAAAGTTATAGTTGCCTGCGGAGGCAAATCAAGTCCACATTTAGGTTCTGACGGAAGCGGATACAATTTACTATCTGATTTTGGTCATAAAACAACAAAGTTATTCCCTGCTATTACACAAATTAAAACTGAAACCGAATTTGTAAAGCAGTTAAAAGGCATTAAAGTTGATGCTATTTGCAGAATATTTGTTAATAATAAGCTCAAACGCGAAGAATTCGGTCAGGTTTTATTTGCTGATTACGGTCTTTCAGGTCCTCCTATTTTTCAGTTATCACGTATAGCTGCACTAAATTATGATAAAAACTGTTTTATTACTCTTGATTTTATGCCAAAATTGCTAAATAAAGATGTTTATAAACTTGTAAAATCAATTATTGATAATCCATTCACCTATCCGATAACTTCCGAGAACCTTTTATCTTTATTTATTAATAAAAGACTTGGTCAGATTATTATAAAATCTTGCGGACACAAATTAAATAAAGACGTTTATGAATTAAGCAACAATGATTTGATGCAGATTGCGGATAAAATTAAATCATTTAAGCTTAAAGTTACAGGTGTCAGTGGATTTCAAAACGCTCAGGTAACTGCAGGCGGTATTTCGACTAAGGATTTTAACGATAAAACAATGGAATCAAAACTACAAAAAGGTTTGTATGCCTGCGGCGAAATTCTTGATATCGACGGTGATTGCGGCGGATTTAATTTGCAATGGGCATTTTCTTCAGGCTTTGTTTCCGCAAAAAGTGCTATCGGAGAACAAATATGATAAAGATAAGCAATATTAAAGTCAAACCCAATTATACAGAGCAAGATGTTTTAAATGCGATTGCAAAAAAGCTTAAAATCAGCAACAATGATATTAAGGATTTCAGCATTGTAAGACGCTCGCTTGATGCGAGAAAAAAGGACAACATCTGTTTTGTACTTACAGTCAAAGCCTCTGTTAATGCTAATGAAAATAAAATAATCAAACGCATTAAATCTAGTGATGTTTCTCAATATAAAAAAGAAAAATATCGGTTTATTTCTGCTCAGAATAAGCTTAATAAAACTGTTATTATAGGAAGCGGTCCTGCGGGAATGTTCGCGGCATACACTATGATTAAAAGCGGGCTTAAGCCGATAATCATTGAACGCGGTGAGAAAATTGAGGATAGAGTTAAATCTGTTGAAGAATTTTTCAATGGCGGAAAACTAAACATAGAATCAAATATCCAGTTTGGTGAAGGCGGAGCTGGAACTTTTTCAGATGGCAAGCTCAACACAGGCATTTCCGATTTGAGAATCCGTTTAGTACTTGAAACCTTTGTTCAATTCGGCGCACCAAGCGAGATACTTTTTGAGCAAAAGCCTCATATTGGCACAGATATTCTGAGAAAAGTTATAATTAACTTTAGAAAATATATCGAAGAAAATGGTGGCGAATATAAGTTTTCTACCAAATTTATAGATTTCACTAGTTATAACGGTAAAATTCGTTCGGCTTTAGTTGAGTATAACGGCATCACCGAGGAAATCCTATGCGATAATATTGTGCTTGCAATAGGTCATAGTGCTAGAGATACTTTTTATTCGCTTTATGATAAAAATGTACCGATGAAGCAAAAACCATTTGCTGTTGGTGCAAGAATTGAGCATTCTCAGGAATTTATAAATAAAATTCAGTATGGGCAGTCATTCAACAATCCTCGCCTTCCTGTCGCTGATTACAAAACAGCAATACATCTTGAAAACGGTAGATCTGTTTATTCTTTTTGTATGTGCCCGGGTGGTTATGTCGTAGCGGCGGCAAGTGAAGATGGAATGATTGCTGTAAACGGTATGAGCAATTTTAAACGTGACGGCAAAAACGCCAACAGCGCAATACTTGTAAACGTTACTCCCGAAGACTTCCCTTCTGACCATGTTCTTGCAGGTGTTGAATTTCAACGTGAGATTGAGAAAAAAGCTTTTAATATCAGTAATTCATACGAAGCGCCTGCTCAAGTACTCGATAGCTTTCTCTACGACGGCGAAAACAAGATAAAATCTGTAACACCAACTTACCAGCCTGATGTAGTTTTATGCGATTTAAGGACGGTTTTTCCGAAGTTTGTATCCGATTCTTTAAAAGAAGGACTTTTATTGATAAACAAAAAGCTAAAAGGCTTTGCAGATAAAAATGCAATTTTAACCGCACCTGAAACAAGAAGCTCTTCTCCTGTCAGAATTATAAGAGACGAAACCTTCGTTTCCGAGATAAAAGGATTATATCCTTGCGGTGAAGGTGCTGGATATGCAGGCGGAATTACCTCTGCGGCAGTTGACGGAATAAAAGTTGCTGAACAGATAATTAAACAGAATATATAAGAATAAGTCAACTTAAAATCGGCAAAAATATTTGCGGTGATTTAAGTTGACTTATTTTTTGTGCTTCTTTGTTTTTTCATTTTTCGGATGGATAGCTGAATGTGTTTATTCTTTGCTCAAAACTCGTAGATTTATTAATAAGAAAACAATGAAATATCTGCCCCTTTGCCCTGTTTACGGCATTGGCGCAACGCTACTGATTTTAATTAAACCTATATTAAATAACAATATACTTTTGTATTTTATTGCAGGTGTGATTATTTGCAGTGCAGTTGAATATCTGTTTAATGACTTTTTCAAAAATGCTTATAAGTTAAAATTCTGGGATTATTCTGATACAAAATTCAATATCAGTGGAAACGTATGTTTGAGTTTTTCGGTCATATGGGGTCTAATTGCAGTTTTGCTGTTGTCAGTTTCAGATTGGATAATAATTTATTTGGCAAACTTCCCTGCAATGATTACCTTTTTTCTATTCTTCTGCTTTGTGCTTGATACAATTGAAACACTTTATTTCTTTAAAAAAGCTGAAATTAATAAAATTAAAGTTTTCTGTGAAGGTGTAAGAAAAGCATAAAAGGCTTAAAGGAATTAATCCTTTAAGCCTTTATTCCGCTTTTATATTTTCCGCATTTCAAGTATTTTTTAGTCTGTTTATACGGCTTGAAGAAGTAATACCAATCACCGTCATTTCCATAGTTACCTGTTTCAATAACATAAGTCTTGCCGTTTTTAAGTTTGGCTTCACCCCAGAAATGCTGCCATTTGTTATCAACGGAAGAACCTCTGTATCCCATAATTACCTTTGCATTAATGCCATAATTAGCTAAATACTCAACCATAGCACCGTTGTACTGAGCACACTGACCGATTCTTTTGTTAAAGATTGCATCAGCATATGTAGAATCACCAATCAGCGACCACATATTTCCCGAAGCGTATGTAACCTTTTTATGAATGAACATAAAGGTATAATAAATCTTATAATAAGGCGACATATCATCAGTAAGATATTTTATATTAAAATCATCAAATATATTTTTATCGCCCTCGGTTATTGCGGTCTTATAAGCGCAATAAGCTTTTGATCCTTGGACATTAGAAGTTTTAAACTTCTTTTTTGCAGTTCCCGTAGAGCCATTTATAATAGCCGAAATATCGGCAGTATTCAAAATTTCAGATTTATAAATGTAGTTTCTTTTATTATCAATCTTGTTATAAACTTTTACATAAAAATAATAGCTTTTTTTATAAGGTTCTAAGCCATTTTGGGTATATTTAACTCTATAATTCTTCTTAAATCTTTTTACTCTTTTAAAATTAACTGAGTCCTCAGAAAAATAAAC
>JBGVHY010000197.1:0-9203 GCA_045122755.1 Acutalibacteraceae bacterium
GTCACCGATGTACATTTCGCCGCCTGAGATATCCTCAAGACCTGCAATCATACGTAAAGTTGTAGATTTACCGCATCCCGAAGGACCGACAAGAATGATAAACTCCTTATCTTTAATTTCAAGATTAAGATTATCTATAACTGTATTGCCGCCTTCATATGTCTTTACAATATTTTTTAAAGTAATAGATGCCATTTAAGTTTCATTCCTTCCTTAGAAAGACAAAAAACTAGTTGATTTTTAACACACTCTCGCCTTTTATAAGCTCAAAAGGTATTAAAAGATGCGCCGGTTCTTCATCTTCTCTTTGAATAGCCTCGAGCAAAGCAGCAAGTCCGCATTTTGCGAGCTGCGGCTCGGACTGTCTTATAGTAGTAAGCCTCGGACTGATATACTGTGTATACGGAAGACCATCAAAACCCGTAACCGAAATATCTTCAGGAATGCGTATTCCCATATCATTGAATTGTCTGACAGCGCCTGTAGCCTGCACGTCACTCATTGCAAAAACTGCAGTCATACCTTGAAATTTTTGAATAAGCTCTTTTGCAGCCGTCGCACCGCCATCGAAAGTATACTTTGTAGTCTGATACTGTAAGTCAAAATCAAACGGGAGATTGTTTTTCTCCATTGCGACCATAAAGCCTTTATAACGGCGCTCCGAAATCTCGGAATTTGTAATATCGCCGCCGATAACACCGATTTTTTTATGACCGTTTTTAATGAGATACTCTGTAATCTCCTCAGCGGCTTTTTGGTCGTCCGTTCCAACGCTGGAGAGATTCTTATTTTCAACATTTCCCGCCTGATTGGTAATTAAGACGCAAGGAACTTTAATCTCATTAAAATCAGACTCATATCTCTGTGGGTTTCCGCCTAAGAATATTATTCCGGCAGGTCTTTTTTCATAGTATATTGTCAAAGCTGTTTTAGCTTCATTATCATACTCATCGAGCACAAAAACCGATGAGGTATACGTTGTTTCACCGATATGCTTCTGGATGATTTCAAGGATTGAATTAAGCAAAATATTTGAAACACCCTTAACAAGAATGGCTATATATCTGCCCTGCTGTTTCAGTTGTTGCGCATTGGTATTTCTCACAAAGTGGTACTGCTCGGCAACCTCTAAAATCTTTTTTCGGGCAGTATCGCTTACATTCGGGTGGTCATTAAGCACCCTTGAAACCGTACCTACAGCATAGCCGGATAATCTTGCAATATCCTTAATAGTCATAAAACCATTCCTTTAATTTCACATAATTATATATGATACCGCAAAATTGGTGAAAATACAAGGTTTTTCGACATAGTTTATCCTTTAACCGCACCTGCGATAACACCTTTGATAATGTGTTTCTGACAAGCGAGGTAGAACACGATAATCGGAATGATAGCGAGTACGAGCATAGCCATAAAGCCGCCCATATCTGTATCACCGTAAGCACCCTGCATTGCAATCTGAATAGCAACAGGGATGGTTTTATTATCTGTTCCGAGCACAAGGTATGGAAGCAGGTAGTCGTTCCATATCCACATTGCATTAAGAATTGCAACCGTAATTGCGGTTGGTTTTAAAATCGGAAATACTACTCTGAAAAAGCACTGTAAAGGATTACAGCCGTCTATAGTTGCCGCTTCCTCGATTTCGAGAGGAATACTTTTTACAAAACCCGATAACATAAACACTGAAAGTCCCGCACCAAATCCAAGGTAAACAAATACAATTCCGATTACGTTGTTGAGATTAAGCTCACCTACAATGTAAGTCATTGTAAACATTACCATCTGGAAAGGAACTATCATACTGAATACGAAAGCATAGTAAAGACCTTGTGTGAATTTATTCTTTACTCTTATTATGTACCACGAGGTCATTGCGGTACAAAGAACAATCAATGCAACCGAAGCAACGGTGATAAATACCGAGCGTCCGAACGCTACTAAAAATCCTGAAGAAGTAAGACCGTTGATATAGTTTTCAAGTCCTACAAAAGTTTCACCAGAGGGCAGCGCAAAAGGTTCAGCAGAGATGTAAAGCTTTGACTTGAATGAGTTTATAAGAACCAAAATCATCGGCACCATAAACAAAACTGCTAAAACCGCAAGAATTATAGTTATAATTACATTGGTACTTTTTTTAGCACTGGCAATCATTGCTCTACCTCCTTGCTTCTTGTAGCTCTGAGCTGGATAAATGCGATAATAGCAACGATTATGAAGAATATAACCGCTTTCGCCTGTCCTACGCCTGCCCAGCCGATTCTACCGTAGAACGTCTTATAAATGTCCAGAGCCAGCATCTGTGTAGCTTTGCCCGGCGCGCCGCCTGTAAGAGCTAAGTTCTGGTCGAACATTTTAAATGAGTTTGTAAGTGTTAAGAACATACAGATGGTTATTGAAGGCATAACCATAGGTATTGTGATTTTAAAGAGTGTTTTTGCAGGGGTAGCGCCGTCAATAGCAGATGCCTCTGTAAGATCACCCGGAATATTCTGAATTCCTGCGATATAAATTACCATCATATAACCGATTAACTGCCAGTTATTAAGTATTACAAGACCCCAGAAGCCATAAGTAGAAGACATTGTAATATCTGAATTTACGAGTATATCGAGTACACCGTTGATAAGTAACTGCCAAATGTAACCGAGTACGATACCGCCGATGAGGTTCGGTAAGAAGAATACCGAACGGAAGAAGTTTGTACCTTTTATTCCGCGTGTAAGCAGCATTGCGAGTGCAAATGCGATAACGTTAACAGAAACTATAGATACAACTGTAAATAAAACGGTAAATACAAGTGCGTTTAAGAAGTCATTGTTCGGGTCTGTAAAGATTTTAACATAGTTATCAAAGCCTACAAAATCCGCATTGGTAACGGTAGTGAACTTTGTAAACGAAAGTCCAAGACCCATTATAAACGGCGCGATAAACGCAATAATAAATGCTATTAATGTCGGTAATACAAACACAGGGAAATATTTTTTCAAACTTTTATTCATAACTCAAATCTCCCTTTATTTTCGTTTTGTTTTTAAAAATCGCTCTGCTGATTTTATTCAGCAGAGCGACTTATTATCAAATATTAATAATTATTCAATAGCTGCACTCTCTGAAGCCCAATCATTAACAACCTGTGTCTTAACTTCGTCCCAGGTCTTTGTGCCCTGTGCATACTGTAAGAGAGCTGCACCGAAGTTGTCTTTAAATGTCTGTGATGGGAACAATGTAAAGTTCCAAGGAACTGATGTGATACCGTCTTTTTCCATCCAGCTAAGAATCTGCTGTGCTAACGGATCAGTTGGTTTCTCATCATCTTCAAATGTATCAAACGGAGCAATGAAGCCGAGTTTGTTTGTTACATAATCTTTACCTGTTTCACTTGAATATAACCAGTAAAGGAAGTCTGCAGCTGCTTTCTGTTCGCCTGCTGTAGCCTGTGAGTTGATGCAGAAGAAGTTTTCTGTACCAATGCAGAGACCCTGAGTTTCTTCACCTTCTACACCTGTGTAGATTGGGAGATATTTAATGTTTTCAGCAACTACTTTGTTACCTTTAACATCTGCAACCTGGCTCCAAGCCCAGTTACCATTCTGAACCATTGCACATTTCTCAAGTGCAAACTCTGCCATTGAATCGTTAACTGTCTTTGTACCGAGTTTTGTTGAATCAACTGTTGAGTTGTTGAGATAAAGGTCAAAGATATTCTTGAAGTTCTCAGCGTAGTCAAAGTTAAGAGTCTTTGTAGCGTCTGATGTGAGGTCTACATTGTTAGCTGTGAATTCCTGATATACAGGGAGGTTAGCAAGGTGAGTCTGCCATCTCCAGTCTTCACCGGTTTTGAGTGATGTATTAGCGAATACACCTTCAATACCTAAAGCGTCTTTGTTAGCCTGCATGTCTTCAACTACTGCTTTGAGGGCTGCAAAGTTGTTGATTTCATCAACTGAAGTATACTCTGTAGCTTTGTTTTCGAGCTTAAAGTATTTGTCCATAATAGCCTGGTTGTAGATGATACCGTAGCCTTCTACAACGTATGGAACACCGTAAGCTTTGCCATCAACTGTAACTGCAAGAGTTTTGTCAGTAAGATGTTTGTAGAGCTCTGTGTCAGTAAGATCTGCACAGTAGTCTTTCCAGTTAGCATAGCCGCGAGGACCGTTGATCTGGAAGATTGTTGGAGCTTCATCAGTAGCCATTTTTGACATAAGAGTCTGCTCGTAAGTGTTGTTAGCTGCTGTTTCAACAACTACTTTTACGCCTGTTTCAGCTTCGTATTTCTCAGCGATTTCCTGATATACTTCAGCGATTTCAGGTTTGAAGTTGAGGTATCTGATTTCTTTTGCGGCCTCTACTTCTGTTGTGTCTGCTGCGTCATTAGATGCTTCTTTAGAACCGCATCCTGTAAAGCAAGCAAGTGTGAACAATGCCACAAGGGATAGTGCTAAAATTTTTCTTAAGGTTTTCATTAGTTTTTCCTCCTAAGTAAATATTTTTCGGACAAGTTTGGAAACGTTTCCAACTGCAACTTCAATATAGCACACATATCGTAAAAATGCAACCCCTTTTTTCAAAAAAATCACAAATTTGTCGTAAATAGATAAACGTCAGTTGCACTTTTTGGGCAAAGTGCATAAAACACATCTCTTTTGCCCTGAAGATTGATTTTTTTAAAAAGTTGTGCTAATATAATACTAAAAATCAAAGAAGAAAGGCTTTTTACAAATGAGTTTAATGAATTTTGACAAAACAATTCCTTATATAAGAAAGAAAGGGATTGCGGGATACTTTCAGCTTATCTTTCACAATTTTTTTGATCTTGTTCTGCTCAATTTTATCTTTGTTATCACCTGTCTGCCCATTTTCACCTTCGGCGCAGCTTACAATGCTCTGATTACGGTCTGCAACAAATATGCTGAAGACGAAGTTGTTTATCCGATTCGTGAATATTTTCAAAATTTCAAGAAAGAGTTTTTAAAATCCGCACTTTACGGAATTGTTTTTATAGTCGCATTTGTTATTATTGCATTTTCAAGCATTTTTTATTTGAATATGGCAAAGGAAAATATATTATTTTTTCTGTTTGCGGTAGTCGGTGCGGTATGTCTTATGCTTCTTACGATGATGTTCGGCTGGTTTTTCCCGATTTACACAAAAATCGAGCAGGGCTTTAAGGCTTTGATTATAAATTCGTTTATTCTAAGCTTTAATTACATTAAATCAAGTCTTTGCTTTTTGCTTACTGTTTTTGTCTGCATAGCGCTTGTTCTTGCGCTTTTCCCGTACAGCGTACCGTTTATCGCGATACTGCCGTTTATGCTGATTGCACTTTCCAGCAGCTGCGGAGCAGCCGAAAAGGTTAATGAAACCTTTGGAATAAACGAAGAAGAAACAGTAGAAGATGATGAATAAGAAAAAGCTTTCAGGAAAATTCCTGAAAGCTTTTTTAATTAATTAACTGTAATTTTTTTAGTTCTGTAAAGGCTTGATGTAGTAGAAGTATTTTTGGTATCGTAAGCTTTTACTTTGAAATAATATGTTTTTCCTGAACTTAAATTCTTTGCTGTATATTTAAGTTTTTTAGTGGTTTTGAGAAGCTTATACGTTTTCTCGCCTTTAGCTTTAGCGTAAATTGCATAATGAGAAGCACCTTTAACCGAGGTTATATTGACAGTTACTTTACCCCAGCCGCTTGTAGAAAGCTTAACCTTAGGTGAGGCTATAGCAAGAATTTTTCTTCCTGCAGATTTTGTGCTGACCGCCTTACCGCTCTGCTTAACAGCAGCGATTTTATAGGTATAATAATTGCCCGCTTTCATAGTCTTATCGGTGTATTCGGTCTTTGAAGTCGAACCGATAAGTACAAACGAAGAAGTTCCTGCCTGCTTGCGATAAATATTATAATATTCAGCCCCCGAAACAGCTTTGAATGTCAGCTTCGTGGTTTTCTTGTTCACAAGTGTGGCATTCGGCTTTGTAGGCTTAGCGAGCGTTTCAACCGAAACTTCATTCGAGAAACCGAAGCTGAAGGTAATATCGCCTTCTTTATGATAAGATTTAATCTTGTAATTATAAGTCTTTCCTGCCGAAAGGCTCTTGTTAGCATAAGTACATTGATTTGACTGGGTTTTCCCTAAGTACACATAACTACCGCTGCCGTTTTTGCGGTAAATCTCATAATAAGTCGCGGTCTTAGACTCATTCCACGAAATAGTAGCTACACTGTTGCTCGAAAGAGCAGCAGTAATTTTTCTCGAACCCTGCTCAGAATCAAGAATCTCCTCATCTGCACCAAGCACCGCAACTGCAGCTGCTCTTTGCGCAGTAACTGCGTTCTGAGGGTAAAGCGAAGAAACATAATTTACGCCTACGAATGATTCATCAAAAATTGCCGAGTAGATACAAGCCGCCTCAAGATAGCTGCCGCGAACACTCGGATGTCTGTTATCAGCGCGATAAAGGCTATTGAAATCAGGAAAATGCTTAAGCAAAACCTCAGCTGCCTCACCGATTTTTACAACCTCGGCATTTTCCATATCCGAAACATAGTCATAGCAAAGATTTTCAACATATTTTGCATGGGTAGCTCTATCCATAGGAAGTGTATAGGTCGTTGTTGAATTGATGCCGTCAGCATTCATTGTATAAACATCAATATCCCCAACCTCAAGTCCCGGTTCGGCAAGTACAATGGTTTCTGCACCCATTGCATTGATAAGTCCGTTAAGCTTGAGTGCCGCTTCCTTTTCTGCATGGTAAACAGAATACTCAAATGGAGTAATTCTTCTAGAAGGCTCAATAACTACATAGTCATATGTATTCTCAGTAAGTGCTTTAAGCACCTGTTTTCCGATTGAGGTTTTTTCACTTGCAACTCTGTAAAGAGTTGTACCGCCCTCGGTAATGCTTGAAACTCTTACTTTCTTACCAGCAGCCTCGCACATTGCCGGAAACATATCTGTATCCATTTTGTTGTAATACAAGAGCGAATTTCCGATAAGAAGTATATCAACAAAGCCGTCGTCCTCAGGATTTTCAGGTTCATCAGGAAGGTCGCTCGGTGTTGAAACAGTAGGATTGTTTGGAATTACTGTCACAGTATTGTTATTAATTCCCGTATCTTCGGTATCAGCGCTTGCGGCAACAGGTGTAATAACAAAAGTAAGTGCTACCAAAAGTGCAATAATCTTTTTTGAAACTTTCATTTATTTCTCTCTTTCTCAGTTTGTCATTTAAAGGTCAACCAAACACCATAATATTAAAATTAAGGCAATTTTATCCTTGACATAGTACTAAAAAATCTCTTTGCACATTTCTCCGTAATAACACAGATAACTGCAAAAAGAGTCGATTGATCAAAATGATATAGGATTAAAACGCATTTAAATATGTAAAAGAAATTCATCTTAGCAGTCAGTCGATTATCAGTCGGCTGACTGCTATTTCAAGACAAATTAGTCTTCCATAAGCTCATTGATAAGAGCCATCATAGCCTCAGCTGAGTTAAAGTTCTCAGGAGTGATTGATTCAGGGGAAATTCTTACATCATATTCATCAGAAACTTCTGAAATGATAGAGATGATATCAAGTGAATCAAGAATTCCGTCATCAACTAAAGCTGTTTCAGATTTAAAATCAACGCCTGGTTTTACTTCTGCTAAAATTTCTAATAATTCGTCCATTTTTAAATACCTCTTTTACATTTTTTTAAGTTCCCTTTTCAACGGCTTGCCATTGAAAGTTTTAGGAATTTCTTTTATTATCTGAACAATTTTCGGCACCTGGAAGTTTTCCAGTCTGTCAGTCAAAAACTGCATCATTTTAGTTTCATCATACTTATCATTTACAACAACAAAAAGCTTTGCAACCTGACCCATAAGCTGGTCATCAACGCCGATTACGGCACATTCAACAACGCCCTCGTATTTTGAGCAAACATCTTCAATATCAAAAGGTGAAATCTTCTGACCGCCCGAAATGATAACATCATCCATTCTGCCGAGCATTATAATATCACCGTTTTCATCAACATAACCTAAGTCGTTTGAATAAATATAACCGTTTATCAAGGTTTCAGCGGTGAGCTCAGGCTCTTTATAATACTCATTCATAAGCATTTTACCGCCGGTAACAAGTCTTGCCGGATTTTCTTCGGTAGCATCTACAAAATTATCGTTATCATCAACAAATCTGATGATTGAATTTACTGTAGCCTTACCGATATTATACGGATTGTCATGGTTTTTATTAAAATCAATTATCGAAGAACAGCCTGCCTCGGTTGAACCGTAGAAGTTGTAAAGACGGGTGTTAGGAAGATAACTTCTGATTCTGTCCTTATCCGCTTCAGGCATATAAGAACTGCCGAACTGCATATAATCAATTTTATCCTTATACTCAGCTATTTTATCATCGGAAAGTCGGAAAATAATTGATAAAGCCGAAGGCGCCATTGCAACCGAAGTTGCGCCGAGCTTATCAAAAGCATCAAAGAATCTACTTACAAAGATAACGCCGTCCATCAAAATTACAGCTGAGCCGTTGATAACGTTAGCATAGTATCTGCGAAGTGAGAAGGAATGATTAAGAGGCATAGGAAGTATCTCGATATTATCCTTTTTCATCTGAGTACCATCAGTTACATTGCCTGCGACTGCAACGTCAGCCGCATGAGAAAGAAGAATACCCTTTGATTTGCCTGTAGTACCTGTTGTGAAAAGAATTGTCGAATCATCAGCGCCATCAGGAAATTTTTCAGGCTCATATTCTTCGTCAAACTCATCAATATCTTTATAAAGATAAGTTGTCATCTCATCAATCGGCTTATCGGCAACATAGAAAACAGCCTCAACAACCTCGTTGATTTCACAGACACGCTCAGCCTTTACTGTTTTTTCAAGCGGAACTGCGACAGCACCAAGCATATGAACAGCATGAAGAATAACAAGATAAGCCGCATTCTGAGCAGATTTTATAATAACCTTATCGCCTTTTTTTACGCCCTTATCGGTAAGAAAAGCCGCTGCTTGCTTGATTTTGCCGTAATACTCTGAATAAGTATAGCTTACCTTGGCATCAGTCACACAGGTTTTATCTGCATACTGTTGCGCGTTAAATTTTATTGCCTCAACAATCGAATTAAACATAATTTACATTCCTTTTTCTTAGTGATTTGCTTTGTATTTTGTGATTTTGCTCTG
>JBGVHY010000198.1:0-2378 GCA_045122755.1 Acutalibacteraceae bacterium
AAATGGACATGGGACACTCTTGAGAAATATGCTAAGAAATTCGCTAACGATAAATCTGTAACAGGTTTTGGTATCGGCAGCTCAGTTATGGCATTATCAGCAATCGCTGACCAGTACGGTACATCACTTACAAAGGTTTCACGTGGTTCAGAACCTACAACAAATATTACTGACTCAAAAGTTAAGAGCGCTCTTACAGAGCTTTCTGAGTGGACAGTTGGTAAAAACGCTTGGTGTGAAACCTTCAGTGATAAAACCTGGACATACGGTAAAACTCAGCTTGCTCAGGGTAAAGTAGCTATGTACTACGGTACTCATGATGAAATCAAAGGTTTCCAGGGTACATCAGTTCAGGACGATATCGGTATCGCTCCGTTCCCAACAAAGAAAGCTTCAAAATCTTACACAGGCATCAGTAATCCTCAGTTCATCGCATTTGTGCCGATCGTTCATCAAAAAGATGCTTCTAAGATTCTCTTCATCAGAAATGAATACTATCGTTACAACTACAGATATGTAAACAGAAACTTCCAGTACAAATGGGAAACATATCTTGGCGACAACGATGAAGCTATCACAAATGCAGCTAACATCAAGTTTGCTAAGGAAGGCAATAAGGTTAAATTCTGCTGGACAACTGTTTGTGAATCAAGCGATGCAAGCACATCAACAATGTCAGTGATTAGTGAAGTTATCACAGGTAAATCTACTGCAGCTCAGGCTATCAGCAGTAAGAAGAACGCTCTTACAAAAGCTTACTCAGAAGTTTGGAGCGGTCATAAGACCACAGGTAACGTTTAATCTTTAAATGTTCAATTTAAAAGAGTATAAGGCTTTAGCCTTATACTCTTTTTTGCTTGTTTTACAATATAAGCATATTGATTGCTTTTTTATGCAGTCGGCTTATCTGCCGTTCGCTGTACATCAGCTTTTCGCCGATTTGCATAAACGGCAATCCGTTCAGGTATTTTAAATAAAGTATCTGTTTTAAGGTGAAATCATCGATGTTCTCGATTTTTTCGGAGATTTCTTTGCGCATATCGACAAGCTTGTCTATGTTTTCGTCAATCTCCTTTTCAAGCATAATCACCTTGTTGAGAATTTCATTGCCTCTACCGTCCACATCGGTATCGGCTGTTTTGAGCGATAGCGCTCGCTTGTACCATTTTTCTTTTTCGCGGATAAGCGCGTCAATGTTTGCATCTAAAACAGAAAAGCAACTGAGATAATTCTTTTTCTCTTCGTAGTTCATAATCATTTCCTTTTCTCGGGGCTACTGTTATTTTAAAACTTTTACTGACCGATAAACCGTACAAATGTTCGATGAATTTCATCTTAATGAGCTGATAAGCTCATCAATCGAACATTGCATAAGAGATGAAAGCTTGATAATGTGCGCAATATTAGGAATGGCTTGCCCTTTTTCCCACTTGACAACGGCCTGCTGGCTTACGCCTAGTTTATAGGCGATATATCTCTGGGTGTAATCATTTTTCAGTCGGAATTCCTTTAATTTAGACATCTTGATAACTCCTTTCCATAATATGGTAATATTTTACAATATCATACTTTTCTTGTCAATATTCTGCGTACACCCTGCGGTTGTATTGACAAATAATTTAAAATCCTGTAACATTATATTAAAAAGAATTTAATTTATTAATGTTAAGGTGAAGAAAATGAGCAATAATTTTGAGATTGAGAGAAAATACATAATAAAAAAGCCGAACACCGTTTTTCTTGAGAGCGTATCTAATCGAATTTTAAATATTACGCAGACTTATCTAGGACTGAGTGAAGACGGCTTCAATGGCAGAATCAGAAAGATAATTGAAGATGAAAAGGTGGCATATATATTCACTGAAAAGCGTAAAATCAGCGAAATCAAACGTATTGAAAATGAATATGAAATTGATGAAAATCATTACAATTCGCTGTTTGAAAACAGGCTGAAAGACCGCAATATTATCGAAAAAACGCGGTATTGTGTGAGCAAAAACGGATTTGTTTATGAAATTGATATCTACCCGTTTTGGAAATCTCAGGCGGTTATGGAAGTTGAGCTTGAAAATGAGGAAATCGTTCCGCCGCCGCTTGAGGGCGTTGAAATTATAAAAGACGTGACTCTTGATAAGAATTACTCAAACTTTGCGCTCAGCAAGGCAATTCCCGAGGAGTCTTACGAGGTAAATTTATGAATGTAGCATTTTTTCTCACTATTTAAAAGGATGCAAAATATCCTTATGATGACTATTCGTTTCGTCAAGGACTCAAAAAATGCGGGTTCATGGATATACGGCGCTTGCTGTGCTTTTGCGTGATTGTTTCAATGTCGCTCAGTCAGAACTTTGTGCCGGTTGTTGATGACAGCGATAATT
>JBGVHY010000199.1:0-7496 GCA_045122755.1 Acutalibacteraceae bacterium
AGAAGCGATTAAAAGAAGTTATCGATGAATTTTCACCTCAGGTTGTGTTCCATGCGGCTGCTCATAAGCACGTTCCTATGATGGAATATTCACCGAAAGAGGCAATTAAGAATAATGTCCGCGGTACTGTTAATGTGGCAATGCAGTCTATTATTCATAAGGTGGACAAATTCATTCTTATCTCTACTGATAAGGCGGTTAATCCGACCAATATTATGGGTGCGTCAAAACGTATTGCCGAACAAGCTATTCAGTTGCTTGATACAATGTCGGATACTGATTTGTCCGCAGTTCGTTTCGGCAACGTACTCGGCTCAAACGGCTCGGTTGTTCCTGTTTTCAGAAAGCAGATTGAGGCAGGCGGCCCTGTTACCGTTACTCATCCTGAAATGCGTCGTTACTTTATGACTATTCCTGAGGCTGTTCAGCTCGTACTCGAAGCAGGCGCAATGGCTGACGGCGGCGAGATTTTCGTACTTAATATGGGCGAGCCGGTCAAGATTTATGACCTTGCTTGTGACCTTATCAGGCTTTCGGGTCTTGAGCCTGAGGTCGATATTGATATCGTGTTTACAGGTCTTCGTCCGGGTGAAAAGCTGTTTGAAGAAATCAGTATGCGCGATGAAGACGTTACCAAAACTGATAACGATAAGATTTTTATTATGAAGCCTATGGAATTTGATTCCGATACATTATCACAGACTATTAAAGAGCTTGAGCGTTCATCACAGGAGGATACTCCTGATGAAATGTTCAGGATTGTTAAAAAGCTTGTTCCTACATTTAAGCATAAATAAGTAATTGCGAGGTTCCGTTTGAAACGATTTGAAGATTTACCTGAGCGGTTTCAGAATGACGCCGTAAGGAAATATTATGACATTCTGGCAACAAAAAAAGCAACGCTGATTTTTAAAAAAGTGTTTGACTTTTTGCTTGCTCTCATACTGTTTATAGTGCTTTTGCCTATCTATTTGATTTTAGCGGTTGCAGTAAAGGTGACCTCAAAAGGCGAAATAATTTTCAAGCAAAAGCGCGTAGGCAAATACGGCAAAGAGTTTAATGTACTTAAATTCCGCACAATGGTTACAGATGCTGAAAAATTAGGTGCTCAGATTACCGTCGGTGAGCGTGACCCGAGAATTACAAGTATCGGTGTCTTTTTGCGCAAGTTCCGACTTGATGAGTTTCCTCAGCTTATTAATGTAATCAAGGGCGAAATGAGCTTTGTCGGCGCTCGTCCTGAAGTTCCGTATTATGTTGATAAATATACCGATGAAATGATGGCAACGCTTTTACTTGAGCCGGGTATTACGGGTACAGCCTCTATCTTTTTTAAAGACGAGGCAAAAATGCTTGAGATTGAGCCTGATGCGGAAAAATGCTATATCAATCACATACTTCCCGAAAAAATGCGCCTTAATCTCGATTACTTGAAAGATTTATCGCTCGGATACGATATAAAACTTATGTTCCAAACCGTATTTGAAGTTTCAAAATGATAAAAAGACTATGGATTTTGTCCATAGTCTTTTTGCTATAAATATTCTTTTATTTTCTTCCATTCTTCTATCAATCGTTCGAGTGAAAAGGCTGCATTGGCTGGGGAGGTTGATGGAAGATAAATCGGACTGATACCCGTTTTCGGCAGAATGTATTTATTATAAAGATTAAACGCTGCCTTACCGTTTGTAAAGATCGCTTTGATATTAGTGCTTTTTAAAATTTTGCAGATATCATTTGGCTTAACATTTTTAATACTGCTGTCCGAGGAGCCTGTTATCTCGCATGAGGCAATCACGTCCCAGAGTGCTATTTTGTTTCGCAGTAAAAACTCACGTTTTTCACCAATTGTCTGCGGTGTCGGCTCGCTGAAAACCGCGGAAAGGACTTTCCAAAATCGGTTTTGCTTGTGCCCGTAGAAAAAGCCCTGCTCGCGTGAGGCAACTGATGGGAAGCTTCCCAAAATCAGTATTTTTGAGCTTTCGTCATATAAACTTTCGATAGTGTGCTTTTGCCTCAAGAAATCACCAACTGTTTTATTTTTCAAACTTTCTTTTTTCGTCAATTACCGCGGTTATAAATTGGCTGTCAAGCTCGGATAGCTTGTAATTCTTTCTGTAAATCAGCACATCTTTATATGTTTTATTATTCTCACTTACCTTTTTTGAAACGAGACCGTAGCGATTCAAAATGTCATCGGAAAGTGGTGAAACCCACATAAAAGTATCATGCACTTCTGAAAGAAGAGTAAACTGCGAAGCACGTTCAAAAATAAAAATTCGCTTGTCAACGTGTTCAGAAAGCTCGGCTTTTTTAACATCAACCAACGGCATCGACGGAACATACGGGTCAGCGTGATTGATTTCGATATAATCGGATAAATCTTCAAGCTTAATATCATCCTTGTTCGCTAACGGATGCTCCTTCGACATTACAAGCTGATAGGAAAACTCGGTAATCGTTTCGCTGATTAATTTTTTGTCCGCGAACATATCCTTGAAATACTTTTCAAAAGCGGTCTGATAACGGATTATTCCGAGGTTGTATTCCTCATTAACGACATTATTAATAGTGCGCCATGAGTTTGTTTCCTTATAGAAAATCTCTGCCGGCTTTTGAGTATCAACATTCTTTGCAAACTTAGCGAGCGCATTTGAAATATATGTAGCTCGCGGAACGCAGATTGAAAAATTCTGCTTGTTTCGTTTACCGTTTTTGTAAAGGTCCTCAACCTGCTCAACCTGATGAATAATCTTTCTTGCGTACTGCAAGAACTCCTCGCCCTCAGGGGTGAGGGTGATTCCCTTGGTGGTGCGGTTGAAAATCGTGATTCCGAGAGATTCTTCAAGCTCTTTTATAGCTCGGCTTAAATTCGGCTGAGCGGTATAAAGATTTTCAGCAGCTTTACTGATAGATTTTGTTTTTGCGATTTCAACTGCATATTTCATATGAAGCAGATTCATAAAATTCCCACCTTTTTAACGTATATATGACATTATATCATAATTCATATATATTTACAATCAGAAAATATTACGTTCTTGTCAGTTTTTTTAGTGTATTAATGAATATTTATGCATAAATATTCATAATTTTATGCATAAAATCGGTTGAAAGTTATAAAATAGCTCGAAAATGCGCTGTTTCTTTTATTAAAAATATAAAATAATGAAAAAATAGTCAAAAAATCTTCAAAAATGTGTTGACAAAGTATGCATATATGTGTATAATTATACACGTTGAATATGAATTTGAATTTCTACAGAAAACGAAAGGTGATTAAAATGAATAAAAAAGATATTAAAAAGATAGTTTTAGCATATTCAGGCGGTCTTGATACTTCAATTATCATTCCGTGGTTGAAAGAGAACTATAACAACTGTGAAGTTATCGCGGTTTCAGGTAACGTTGGTCAGGCTTCTGAGCTTGAAGGTCTTGAGGAGAAAGCTCTTAAAACAGGTGCTTCAAAACTCTATGTTGAAGATTTAACAGAAGAATTTTTAACAGACTGTGTTTTCCCTTGCGTTCAGGCAGGCGCTAAATATGAGGATTACCTCCTTGGTACTGCATTTGCTCGTCCTGCAATCGGTAAGAGAATTGCTGAAATTGCTATCGCAGAGGGCGCTGACGCTATCTGCCACGGCTGTACAGGTAAAGGTAATGACCAGGTACGTTTTGAGCTCGCTATTAAAGCTTTTGCACCTGATATGCCTATCATCGCTCCTTGGAGAGAGTGGGATATCAAATCTCGTGAGGAAGAAATTGATTATGCTGAGGCTCATAACATTCCGCTCAAAATTACAAGAGAAACTAACTATTCTAAGGATAAAAACATTTGGCATTTATCACATGAAGGTCTTGACCTTGAAGACCCGGCAAACGAGCCTATGTATGATAAGGAAGGCTTCCTTGAAATGGGCGTATCTCCTGAACAGGCTCCTGACAAAGCTACATATGTTACACTTCATTTTGAAAAAGGTATCTGTACCGCAATCGACGGTAAAGAAATGGGCGCTGTAGAGGTTGTTGATACTCTTAATAAGCTCGGCGGTGCAAACGGTATCGGTCTTCTTGACATCGTTGAAAATAGACTTGTTGGTATGAAATGCCGCGGCGTTTACGAAACCCCGGGCGGTGCTATTCTTTATCAGGCTCATCAGATTCTTGAAACAATTACTCTTGATAAAGAAACTTCGCACTATAAAGCACTCGTTGCTCAGAAGCTCGGCGAAATCGTATACAACGCTCAGTGGTTCAGCCCTCTTACCGAAGCAATCCTTGCTTTTGTTAAGAAAACTCAGGAAACCGTTACAGGCGATGTAAAACTTAAGCTTTACAAAGGTAATATGATTAACGCAGGCGTAACTTCGCCGTATTCACTTTACGACCCTGAAATCGCAACCTTCGATGAAGACGAGGTTTACGACCAGAAAGATTCAGCAGGCTTTATTAATCTTTACGGCTTGCCGACAAAGGTTATCGCTAAGATGAAGGAAAAGAATAATCTTAAATAAAATTTCAAATGAAAGGTAAAAGTCTGTAGGCATTTTTGCCTACAGACTAAACTTGTATTATGGATAAAATGTGGGCAGGGCGTTTTCAGAAAGCGCTCGACAAAGAAGCAGACGATTTTAACTCATCAATTCATTTTGACTGCAAAATGTATAAACAGGATATAACCGGTTCAATTGCTCATGCAGAAATGTTAGCCAAACAGGGCATTATTACAGCAAACGAGATGGAAACCTTGGTTGAAGGCTTAGGCGGTATTCTTGATGACCTTAATAATGGCACTTTGCAGTTTGATATGGATGCGGAAGATATTCATATGTTTGTTGAGGCTGAGCTTACCAAGCGCGTTGGTGATGTAGGTAAAAAACTTCATACCGCAAGAAGCCGAAATGACCAGGTAGCGCTCGATGTTCGTATGTACTTGCGCGATGAGGTTAACGAAATCGGTCTTTTAATTAAGGATTTGCTTACAGCAATTGTTGAAAAAGCAGAGGCTAATAAATCGGTAATTATGCCAGGGTATACTCATTTGCAAAGAGCGCAACCTATCGTGTTCGCGCATCATTTGCTTGCTTACGCTATGATGTTTACTCGTGACTATGACCGCCTTTCTGACGCATTAAAAAGAATGAATATATCACCAATCGGTTGTTGTGCATTGGCAGGTACTACTTTTAATACTGACAGATATTATGAAGCAGAACGTCTGGGCTTTGATGGTATTACCTTAAATTCTCTTGACGGTGTTTCGGATAGAGATTTCTGCGTTGAGATTATGAGTGCAATTGCAATTATAATGATGCACCTTTCGCGTTTTTCTGAGGAAATCATTTTGTGGTCATCTTTAGAGTTCTCGTTCGTTGAGCTTGATGACGCTTACACAACCGGCTCTTCTATTATGCCACAGAAGAAAAACAGCGATATCGCAGAACTTGTCCGCGGTAAAACAGGACGAGTTTACGGTGATTTGATGGCGCTTCTTACAACGCTCAAAGGTCTTCCGCTTGCATACAACAAGGATATGCAGGAGGATAAAGAGGCTGTTTTTGACAGTATAGAAACAGTTAAGAAATGCCTTAAGAATTTTGCGCCGATGATTGCAACTATGAATGTGAAATCTGACAATATGTACAAAGCCGCACAGGGCGGATTTATCAATGCAACTGACCTTGCTGATTACCTTGCTAAAAAAGGTTTGCCTTTTAGAAGCGCTTACAAAATCGTCGGTCAGATTGTAGCGTATTGCATCGCTAATGACAAGGTGCTTGACACCGTTTCGATGGAAGAATATAAACGGTTTTCCGATGTTTTCGAGGATGACCTTTATAACGAAATCAGCCTTGAAACTTGTGTAAACAAACGTACTTCGGCAGGCGGAACAGGCCCCGAATCAGTCGAAACACAGATTAAATTTATTAAGGACTTTATTGGATAATGAAAAAGATTTTTATAGACGGCAGTGCGGGTACGACAGGACTTCGCATAATAGAACGCTTGAGCGCAAGAAAAGAGATAGAGATTATGACTCTTTCTGATGATAAGCGCAAAGACCCTCAGTACAGAAAAGAAGCATTAAATAATTGCGATATTGCTTTTTTGTGTCTTCCTGATGCAGCGGCGAAAGAGGCGGTTTCGTTTATTGAAAACCCGAATGTTACAGTAATTGATGCTTCAACCGCTCACAGAACTAATTCCCAGTGGGCTTACGGTTTTCCTGAACTCGGTGTAGAATTTGAAGAAAAAATCAAAAATTCCAACCGCATTGCAAACCCCGGTTGCTACGCAAGCGGATTTATTTCTCTTGTTCAACCGCTCGTTAAAAACGGTATTATCGACAGCAATCTTGGACTTACCTGTCATGCTGTTTCGGGATATTCGGGTGCAGGTAAAAAGGGAATTGCGCAGTATGAGGATTTGGAATTGGACCCGTTGCTTACAGGTCCACGTGAGTATGCGCTTACTCAGCAGCATAAGCATGTTCCTGAGATGAAAATCATTTCAGGACTCGATACTGAACCGATTTTCTGCCCGTATGTTTGCAATTTTTACAGCGGTATGACTGTTACAGTTCCGATTTTTGCTTCTCAGTTAAAATCGGGATTTACTGCGAATGATATTAAAGAGGTTTACCGAAATCTTTATAACAGCAAAATCGTAAAATACTATGACAGTATTGATGAAGAGGGCTTTATCAGCGCTTCTAAAATTGATGATAAAGACAATATGGAAATTACTGTTGCGGGTAATGATGAGAGAATACTTCTTATTTCTAGATTTAATAATCTCGGTAAAGGTGCTTCGGGTGCGGCAGTTGAATGTATGAATATAAAACTCGGAGTCGAAAAAGAAATAGGTCTTGATTTACAAAAAGGAAAAATTTGAAAGGACTATTTGATATGAATTTTATAAACGGCGGTGTTACTGCGGCTAAAGGATTTAAGGCAAACGGTGTACATTGCGGAATACGTAAGAATAAAACCAAAAAGGATTTGGCGCTTATTATCTCCGAGTCCCGTGCCGCGGCAGCCTGTGTATATACAACTAATTTGGTAAAAGGTGCGCCGATCGCGGTAACAAAGGCTCATATAAAAGACGGCTTTGCTTCTGCTATTATCTGCAACAGTGGAAACGCTAACACCTGTAATGCAAACGGAATCGAAATTGCCGAGCAGATGAGTGATTTGGTAGAAGAAAAAACAGGTATCTCTTCAACCGATGTTATCGTAGCATCAACAGGCGTTATAGGTCAGCCGCTTGATATTACACCTATCGCGGACGGTATGGACGAGCTTGTAAGCGGTCTTGGTTATAATGGTGAGGCAGCTGCCGAGGCAATTATGACTACCGATACTGTTAGTAAGCAAGTTGCAGTTGAGTTCACTGTCGGCGGTAAAGTTTGTCGAATGGGCGGTATCGCAAAGGGCAGCGGTATGATTCACCCAAATATGGCTACAATGCTTGTATTCATCACAACTGACTGTGCG
>JBGVHY010000200.1:0-10021 GCA_045122755.1 Acutalibacteraceae bacterium
GTGTGCTTGATCATTCCTACGAATCAGGAATTTACAGCAATGCCAAATGCGGTCTTAACACAATAGTAATGACCTGCAAAAACTGCGGGGCAAAGAAGAGCAGAACTCTTAATATTCCGCACAACTGGAGTGATATTATAACGGTTGATTCAACTGTTTTTGAAAGTGGATATGTTGCAAAAGTCTGCTCAAACTGTAGCGGTATCCAAAAACTCAAAACTTATCCGAAATTAAAACTGGGTATCCCAAAATTTAAATTTACAGGTGGAAAGAACAAGCTTACAGTAAAATACACCGCGCTCAGTGGTGCTACAGGTTTCCAAGTGCGTTATAAAATTAAAGGCAAATGGAAAGTAAAGACCTTTAATGTAAAGAAAAACGCAACAAAACTTATTAAAAAACTCAAAAAAGGCACTTACAAGGTGCAAATTCGTTCATTTGCAAAATCAGGCAAACAGAAAACCTATAGTAAATGGTCTAAAACCCAAAAAGTTAAAGTAAAATAACAATTATAAAACAAAGAGGAGTTAACCTATTTCAAGTTAACTCCTCTTAAATTTTCAACTTCTGTCGGCATAAGTCGACGTTGAATTTATTCATTATAAAATATTCACTATTCATTGCAAACACATTTTGCCTTAATAAGTTCCGTTCTCAATTTTCTCAATTTTATCGAGTCTGTTCTGGTGTCTGCCACCTTCGTATTCGGTATTAAGGAAGATATCAACAAGCTCGAGTGCGAACAAGTCACCGAGAACTCTTCCGCCAAGACAGAGAATATTTGTGTTATTATGAAGTCTTGTAAACTTAGTCGAGAAATGGTCGGTGCAAACCGCCGCACGGATTCCCTTAACCTTATTAGCCGCGATTGACATTCCGATACCTGTTCCGCAAACAAGGATTCCTTTTTCTGCTTCTCCGCCTGCTACACATTTTGCAACAGGGTAAGCGGTATCAGGGTAGTCGATGCTCTTTCCGTCGAAAGTTCCGAAAAACTTGTATTCGATACCTTTCTCATCATAATCTTTCATAATTTTTACGGCTAATTCATAACCGCCGTGGTCGCAACCGATTGCAATCATTCTTATTTCTCCTTCTTTTTAAGTAGTTCTCTGCTTGCCTGCGGAAGCCGCAAATAAACAGGTGATATTTTATCGGGGCTTTGAGCCTCGTTTTTATACTTTTCTCCGAGAGTGCATACTGCAACACCTTGTGTGAGCCTTACTTGCTCATCAGCAATAACATAGCCTATTTCGTTGAACTGCTTTTGGCACACCGCCGTACCGTCACCGCAAAGAACAATCGGCTTGCCGAGTGTTTTAAGCTCGTTTTCAAGGTCTGGTATTGTAATCGCTCTGTCCTCGCAAAGGCGCACCAAATCGCCGTCGCGCATCTCAAAAAGTGCATTGTAAACTTGATTACATCTTGCGTCCATAACTGCGCATAAAATGCCTTCGTGAAACGTACTTGCAGTTTCTGCGATTGCCTCAAGCGTCGAAACGCATACGCAAGGAGTATCAAACGGTGCTGCAAGACCTTTTGCAGTTGCCATACCGATACGAAGTCCTGTAAAAGACCCGGGACCTTGTGTAATTGCAATTAAATCAATATCTTTAGCGGTAACTTCCGCTTGTGTCAGTACTTCGCTTATCATCGGCAGTAAAGTCTGCGAATGAGTAAGACCGTTATTTTTAAAACTGCCCGTCATAATGCTTGGCACTTTATTGGTATTCCACACGCCGACAGAGCAACTTATGCTTGATGAATCAATCCCTAGTATTATCATATATTGAGTCCCTCAATTTCAAAAACTCTTGTATTTTCATTTTCGCCTTGCGAAATAGTTATCTTAATATAGTTTTCAGGGAGAACATTTTCAATATTTTCGCTCCATTCGCAAACTACAATACCGCCCATTTCGCAGTATTCAAAAAAATTGGTTGAATAAAGGTCATCAAAAGTTTCGATGCGATACATATCAAAATGATAAATCGGCAGACGACCACCATTGTACTCATTAATAATTGCAAAAGTAGGGGAAGAAGCTTCACCCTCGTAGCCTAAGGCTTTTGCAAGGTGTCTTGTAAAAGTAGTCTTTCCCATACCCATACCGCCGAAAAGTGCGATAAAATCATTAGCCTTTAACTTTTCAGCGATTTTTTGTGCGATTTCTTTTGTATCATTTTCGCATTTAGAAATAAACCTTATCATTAACCTCTATCCCTTAAATACATTGTTCTCATAAATCGGTTTTTATAAACGGATGTCACAAGACCAATACTGATAAATAAACAAACAAGTGATGAACCGCCCGCCGAGAAGAACGGCAATGTTACACCGATAACAGGCAACAGCGCCATAACCATTCCTGTATTAATAAGCAGCTGTGCCGCTAACATACCGAATGCACCGGCGCAAATAATCTTACCCGATGTATCCTTTGAAACGGTGCTGATATACATTACACGAACAATAATAGCAATAAGAATTGCAAAAACAAGCAGACAACCGATAAGACCTAATTCCTCACCAGCAACTGTTAAAATAAAGTCATTATGCGCTTCAGGAACGCCGTTTGTCTGAGTTTTAGTACCTTGAATATAGCCCTGACCGAAAATACCACCCGAACCAATTGCTTTAATCGACTGCAACTGCTGATATCCGTAGCCGCGTGCATCCGCTTCAAGGTCAAAAATAACTGTAAAACGCTCTTTTTGATACTCAGAGAGCACATACATCCAGGCAAAAGGAGCGGCAATTGCAACTGCGCTAAGTCCTAGCGCAAAGTAGCGAAGCTTAACCCCTGCGGTATACATCATACAAAGGAAAATTACAACCATAACAGTTACAGTACCAAGGTCTTTTTGCAAAACCATTACCATCGCCGGTGCTGCAAGACCATGCAAGGTTAGAAGAATAATATTTTTTAAATTATTTATCTCTTCAGGTTTTACTGATGAAACGTGCCTTGCAAAGGTTAAAATCATAAAGATTTTAACAAGCTCGGAAACCTGAAGCGAAACGCCGAAAATCTTAATCCATGCCTTGTTATCCGAGCCTGTCGGCGTGATACCGAACTTATATGTAATAAGCAACAGCGCCACAGCCGCTATGATATAAAGCGGCCAGAATTTAAGTAGATTTGAATAATCAAATAATGAAACGACTATTGCAACTATGAGCCCCAGCGCCAATGCGCCGAGCTGTATTATTACCTGCTCGTAGCCGTACATATTGGTTGCGGAATAAATCAGCGCCGCACCGTAAAGCGAAGCCACTGTGCAGAGAAGCAATAGTAATTTATCAGTTTCTCTGAAATAATCCGCTATATTCTGTCTGAGATTTCTCAAAGTAAAATCCTTTCTGTTATATAAAAACTATTTTAATTCAACGATTGTAACGCCGTCTTCACCTTCGCCGAAAAGTCCTACTCTGAAAGTACGGACACTCGGGTGACGGCGTAAAAATGTGTGAACACCCTTGCGCAAAGCGCCTGTGCCTTTGCCGTGAATAATAGTAAACGAGTTCATCGAGCCTAAGAGTGCGTTATCGATAAAACGGTCGATATCGAGCGTTGCTTCGTCAACCGTCATTCCGCGAACATCAATTTCGAGTGAAGCTGAGCGAGTCTTTTTAGAGTCAACCCCTGTTCTGCGGACTACCGATTTCGGCACATTAATCTGCTTTTCTTTTACAAGGCGAACGCCATCAGCAGAGATTTTCATTTTCATAATGCCCGCCTGAACCTGAATTCGGTTTTTGTTATCAGGCAATGTAAGAACCGTTGCCTTGGTATCGGTATCAGGCAGCAAAATTGTATCGCCGACCTGCAAAGGGCGAGGTAGCTTATAATCATCTTTATATTTTTCGCCTGATGAAGCGATATTGTCCATTTTGTTAAAGCTTTTTCTCGCCTGAGCCTCAGCCTTAGAAGCAGCCTCTTTTGAGCCTTGCTTTTTGAGCTTGTGTAATTCATCAAGCAAGCGGTTAGCCTCAATTCTCGCGTTGTCGGTGATAATTCTCGCCTGAGCCTTTGCATTTTCAATCTGCTCGTTATATTCCTTGCGCAGTTTTTCAGCCTGTTTGCCCGCCTCTTCAGCGCGTCGGTTAGCAACTTTTAAGCGGATTTCAGCCTCACGTATTTTGTTATCAAAATCTGCTTGGCGTGATTGTAATTCTTCAATTACGCGTTCAAAACGGTTATTTTCCGCGCTTATTAATGACTGCGCGCGTTTTATAACGCTCTCGTCCATGCCAAGCTTTGAAGAAATTGCAAACGCATTTGATTTACCCGGTACGCCTATAAGCAAACGGTAGGTCGGCGCAAGAGTTTTAACATCAAATTCGCAGCAAGCATTCTCAACACCCTCAGTATCAAGCGCATAAGCCTTAAGCTCAGCATAGTGAGTAGTAGCCGAAAGGGTAGCACCGAATTTGCGGAAAGCTTCGAGTATCGCCGCCGCAAGTGCCGCACCTTCAACAGGGTCAGTACCCGAACAAAGCTCATCAAGCAAAACGAGCGAATTATTATCAACAGTTTCTAAGATAGAAACTATGTTTTTAATGTGAGAAGAGAAGGTTGAGAGTGACTGCTCAATGCTCTGCTCGTCGCCGATATCCGAAAATACATTAGTAAAAACGGCTAATTCGCTTCCCTCGGAGCAAGGGACTAAAAGTCCGCATTCTGCCATAAGAGTGAGTAATCCGATTGTCTTGATAGTAACGGTTTTACCGCCTGTATTCGGACCGGTAATTATAAGCATTTTATAGTCCTTGCCTAAGGTTACGCTTATCGGAACAACACTGTTTTTATCAAGCAACGGGTGTCTTGCATTTTTTAGTTCAATATAGCAATTATCATTCAAAATCGGCTTTGTTGCATTCATTTTTTGCGCAAGCTTTGCTTTTGCAAAGATATAATCAAGTTCAGTGAGTATCCAAAGTGAATTTAAGATGGACTCTCTTACCTCGGCACATTCCGCTGACAATTCAAACAGAATACGCTCAATTTCCTCAGCCTCTTTTGATTTTAAAATCTTGATTTCGTTATTAGCTTCAACAACCGCCATTGGCTCTATAAATACGGTTGAGCCTGTTGACGATGTATCGTGAACAAGACCTGCGATTTCGCCTTTATACTCAGCTTTCACAGGCACAACATATCTGCCGCTGCGCTGAGTTACGATAGCATCCTGCAAAAATTTCTGATAAGAGCTTGAGCGCACGATTTTTTCAAGACGCTCTCTAATCCCATTGCTAATGCTCATCATTTTGCGTCGAATAGAAAAAAGCGTATCCGAAGCATTGTCATTTAATTCTTCATCATTTCTGATGCAATTGAATATTTTATCTGTTAGTCTTTTATTCTCGTAGAGATTATTAAAAAGATTGTCAATCGAAGTAGTGACACCCTCGGAATGGGAGCGCCATTCTTTTACAGCGGTAACATTTTTAAGCACACCGCCTATGCGTAGCAGTTCGGAATTATTAAGCATACCGCCTGATGCCGCACGCGAAAGCGCCGCTGAAACATCTTTTGTTCCCGAAAACGGCGGTGTAGAATAACCCGAAATCAGCTTATAAGCATCATCGGTTTTTTCTATTAAGTTTTGTGCTTTTTGAAGATCATTCTCGGCTTTAGTTTCAAGCGCCTTTTGTTTAGCGCCTTCACTTACTGCGCAGTCTGCGAGAAGCCTCAAAATCTTATCAAGCTCAAGTGCTTTGTAATGTTTGTTCATTTATATCCTCATTTGCTTGTAAAAATCAAGCGTCTTGTAGTTTTTTTCAGTTTGCGAAAGTAAGTATCTTTCGGTTATATCCGATAAAATCTTCTCGCTTTCTTTATTGAGTTTAAACGAGAAAAGTTTTTTCTCATCAGCATAAATTATATGACTTAGTGCTGCGAAAACGCTGTTAGGAATTGAGATGAAATTCTCATTTTTACAGCTTTCACAAGCGACTACACCGTTTATTATATCAAAGCCTATATTATCAAGCTTTTCGGTTTTACACTTAGCGCAAACGCTAAGGTCAGGGCAGTAGCCTGAATACTCTAAAATTTTTATTTCAAAGATTGATTTTAAAATTTCAGGACTTCGTTTTTTTTCACATAAAAGGTAAAGACAGTTTAAAGTGAGCCTTAAATAATTTTCCGCCGGCTCAAAAACAGGCGCTAAATTATGAAGTAGTTCGCAAAAATAACTTGCCAGACTAAGCGATACAATATCATCGCGTAATCCAAAGAAAATCTCTTTAGAATGAGCCTCGTTGATTTTATATGTATCTCGGGACTGATAAATTGTCAGCTCCGAGTATGAAAGCAGGGAGGTCGCCGAAATATTTCGCGATTTAATTTTCAACGCTCCCGGCACAAAAGCACGAATAAGCCCTAAATCAGCTGTCAGAACAGTTACAAGGCGGTCAGCCTCGCCAACCTTCTGTTCCTTGATTATCAGACCGTTTGTCGTTGTAAGGCTCAAAGGTGCTTTCCTCCTTTTGATTTGTACTGCTTTTATATTCTAAATAATCATCAATTTTCCCTGATGAAAAAAAGTTATCCCATTTATTTTTATTATCCATTAAAATCATCTCCCGAGTTTATTTTCGGAAGAGAAATAGCTATTATTAATGGTAAAATTTAAGGATTGCAAAATACCCTTTATTTATGCGGACAGGTAAATTAGTCCAATCCGAGACCGTGAATAATTCCGTTAGAGGTTCGCCAATTTTCCTTAACCTTAACCCATAATTTAAGGTTAACTTTTATCTCAAAAAATTCCTCTAAATCGTGTCTTGCCTGTGAGCCGATTTTCTTTAAGGTTTGTCCGCCTTTACCGATAACAATACCCTTGTGACTCTGACGTTCGCAGTAAACAGAAGCCTCGATATCAAGGATGTCAGCGTCATCACGTTCTGAAAAACGCTCGATATCAACCGCAATTCCGTGCGGAACTTCCTTATCGAGTGAACGAAGCAGCTTTTCGCGGATAATCTCAGCGGTAATAACTCGCTCAGGCTGGTCGGTAAAAGCATTATCATCAAAGAAATGTACCGACGAAACAGCAAATTTTTCAAGCTCAGAGAGCAAAATATCAAGTCCCTCGTTATTCTTTGCGCTTACAGGCACAACCGCCGAGAAATTGAAGATTTCGGAATATTTTTTAATAATCTCAAAAAGCTCTTCCTTGTTCTGTAACAAGTCAACTTTATTAATAGCAAGAACGGCATTGAGCTTTCTCTGCTTGAATTTCTTTATAAGTTCCTCTTCGGCAGGGGTAATTTTAGTATCGGCCTCAACCACGAGCAAACAGCAGTCAACATCAGCCATACCTTCGTTAACCGCTTTTACCATATGCTCGCCGAGCACATTTTTAGGCTTGTGAAGTCCGGGGGTATCAATAAAAACAAGCTGCATTTCGTCTTTGGTAATAATGCCTGAAATACGTGTTCTTGTAGTCTGCGGCTTGTCCGAAACAATTGCGATTTTCTGACCGACCAATCTATTCAAAATAGAGGATTTACCGACATTCGGTTTTCCTACAATAGCGATAAAAGCTGATGTGGTGTTGCTCATAATTTTCTCCAAATCTTTTATGTATTAAGCTAAGTCGCGAGGTTGACCTACAAGCTCCATAACCTCTTCTTCGCGTTCTCTCATTTTAGCCGCTTCAATTCCGCCGTTTACGTGGTCGTAACCGAGTAAGTGAAGCATTGAATGAGTCGTTAAAAAGCCGAGCTCTCTGCGTAATGAGTGGTCATATTCCTCAGCCTGTGCAACTGCGCGTTCAACCGAGATAACAATATCACCTAAAATCTTAAAGTTTGTTTCAGGGTTTACAGGATACTCACCGTTTTCACCCATAGGGAACGAGAGAACATCTGTGGCGCTGTCAATATTACGGTACTGCGCATTTAATTCTTTGATTTTTTCGTTATCAACAAAGGTTATATTAACCTCATATTCACCTGTAAGTTCTTCAAGTTTAATAACGGCATTGCAGCATCTGCGAAGTAAAATGCGAATACCGGTAGGAATTTTAACTGCCTTTTGTTCATTAGAAATCATTACTTTTACTTTGTCCATCTGTCTTTTTCCTTCTTTCGTTTAGTTGTAATTCTTTCTTCTTTTCATTTCCTCGGCTTTTTCATAAGCCTTTACAATAGACTGCACCAGTTTATGACGAACAACGTCTTTTTCTGTGAGTCTGACTATTTTAATATCATCAAGGTTTTTAAGCACTCTTACAGCGTCAGAAAGACCTGACGGCTTACCGTCGGGAAGGTCTACCTGAGTGTTGTCACCCGTAACTATCATTTTTGAGTTAAATCCGAGTCTGGTTAAAAACATTTTCATCTGCTCTTTGGTTGTGTTCTGAGCTTCATCCAAGATTATGAATGAATCATCGAGTGTTCTGCCTCGCATATATGCAAGCGGAGCTACTTCAATTACGCCTTTTTCGTGCAATCTTGCGAAAGTTTCGGCGCCAAACATATCAAAAAGCGCATCGTAAAGCGGTCTTAAATACGGGTCGATTTTCTGCTGGAGGTCACCCGGTAAAAAGCCTAACTTTTCACCTGCTTCAACCGCAGGACGGGTAAGAATAATTCTTGTAATCTCCTTGTTTTTAAACGCTCTTACCGCTGCCGCTACCGCAAGGTAGGTTTTACCCGTACCGGCAGGACCGACACCTATGGTGATTGTGTTATTATCAATCGCTTCGATGTATTTTTTCTGTCCTAAGGTCTTAGGCTTAATCGGTTTGCCGCTGACAGTAACTGCGATACAGTCATTATCAGTAATCTGATACAAGCTTTCATCTTCGCCGTCACGAACAAGAGAGATGATATAACTAATATTCTGCTCATTAAGCACCTCGCCTTTTTGTAATAAAAGCAGCATATTTTTAACTGTTTTAATAGCTTTATTTATGCCTTTTTCATCGCCGCTAAGCTTTAACTTGCCGTCACGATAGGTGATAGAAACGGAATATTCCTTTTCAACAGCTCTAATATTTTCGTCATAACTGCCGAAAAGCCCGCTTATAAGCTCAGGATTATCAATTTGCAAATGTCTTTCAACCAATGTGTTTTCTTTCCTTTTTGTGATTTTTCATAATCGAATTTATTTTAACATATTTTTTCGTCTTTGTCATCAGTTTTCAGCGAAGTTTTTTAAAATTTTTTTAGATTTTGCGATGTTTTCTTCGCATATAAAAACCTGTGTGTAGGTAATTCCTTTGTCTGAAATCTTAAAAATTCCGTCTTCTTTTGATTTTATTGTATCGTCTAGTCTTTCCTCAGCCTTTTTCACCATTTTATCAATTGCCAACTGCTTTGCCGACTCTTCATTTAATGTGATTTTTCTTTTTTCTATTTCTTTAAAGTATGCGGTTGTTTTCTTTATCGGCAGCTCTACTCCAAAAAGTGAGTAAGTTTTGGTTTGGTTTTTTACCTTGTAAGGCTTATCAACTCCACCTAAGTACAACGGAATATCAATATTTGCAATTGATAAAACGCTGCGTTTTATAGTTTCATCTGAAGTCAGGCTTTCACTGTTTTCAAAAGGTACAAAAACCTTTAATTTATGCCTTGTTTGAGCGATAACTTCAGCATCTGCATGGACAAATTTGGTCGTTTTATTTGTAAGCTCGACTACTCCCGAAACCAGTAAATCTCCCTTTGCAACCGCCTCGCCGATTTCAACCGCGCGTTCACCTGCATAAGTCTTTACTCTAAGTATTTTGCCCTCACATCTTGCGATTATGTTGCAAGGTGTGCTGTCAGTGTTTTTCATATTTTTTTCGGTTGTTTCTGTAAGCTCAACAGTTACAAAACACCCTTTAATATTAATTGCCGCCCAAGAAAATTCAGGGTTGTTTATAAGGAATTTCTGACGTGTTTGCTCTGCATCTATGTCGCTTGTGCGCCTGCCTGTATAAACTCCGCATTGTTTCAGTGAATTATAGATTTTTTCTTTTTCTACGGTAGTATTTCCGTTTATCGTTATATTAAAGCAGAAGCC
>JBGVHY010000201.1:0-4371 GCA_045122755.1 Acutalibacteraceae bacterium
CGAGCCTTGCAGATTTAAATGCAATAGCTAAAAGAAGTAATCAGTCTATGGGTGTTATAATTTGTCACGGTGGAACGATATTTACATATACTAGACCAAAGTGCGAAATTAAAGAACAAGATTATAATTATACATTGACAAAATATAAAAGATATAGTAAAATAACTATGGAAAACAAAGGCTTTAATGAACTTTGTGAAATGTATGATTTTAAGTTTAGGAGGTATGAGAGTTGATAAATGAAAAAGATTTAGATAAATATGTCGAAGATGATAATGAAACATATGGAATTCTTGATAAAACTCCTGAAGAATGCGAGGAGTATTTAAAAAAAAGACGCGAAGAATTAAAAAATATAATGAAGCACCCTTGAAGTAACATTCGAGAGTGCTTTTATTATGCTCAAAATTAAGTTTAAATTTAGCGTTATGTTTCGTCATAGCGCTATTTTTATATCAAAATCACTGTGCCGACAGTATATTCGGCTTACTTTCAACCGCAGGCAGAGCGGTATACAAACCAATGCAGAAAGGAATTTTATTATGAAAAACATTTTTATGCTTTTGTCCGAAATCGGGGTTGAAATTCCTGAGGACAAAAAATCAGACTTTGAAAAGGCTGTAGAAGAAAACTACAAGACTGTTTCGGAAGTCGACAAAGTGCGCGAGGCTCGCAAAAATTTACAGTCTAATTTCATTAACTTTTTATGACTTTGCATATATTTTTGGTTTCTATTTTGTTTTTTTCAAAATACGAGTATGAAAAAATAATAAATCCGTCAGTTTGCTTGTTTTTTAAGTATTTAATCTGCTTGGCTATCATATTGTTACTCTCTGTCCATTCATTCTCAGTTCCGCATTTATAAAGCCCAAGACCTATATAAATAGGTTTGTTACAAGTTCTTTTTAACCAATAATCCAGGCATTCTTTGAAAGCCAAAGGCTGATTATCTTCTGTAGTTTCATTTGTTTCAAATTCGAAATATATCTGGGGCGCTATATAATCGATATATCCGTTTTCTTTGCACCATTTTTCAATATCGGCATATTGAGTATTATAATTATAATAAAAACTGCAATGTGGGCTTATGCCGAAGATTTTATTATATTTATGACACACGCTGTAAATTTCTTTGACAAGTTTATTTATATTTTCTCTGCGAAAGTCATAGAGCGACAGGGAAGATGCTGCAGACTTTTTATATTGAGAATACTCCTTATCATCAAAGCTTTTGTCAGTTGTCGGGTAAAAATAATCATCAAAATGTATTCCATCAACCGAGTAGTTCTTTGCAACTTCTTCAACACCGTTAACTATCAACTTTCTAATACTTTCGTATGCGGGATTGTAATAATATCCGCCGTTTACTTTTCTTACTTCGCGGCTGTTTGATTTTATGTATCTCAGTGCCGGATTGTTTTCAGATAACGAAGTTATATATTCATTGGTTAAAATTCTTAAAGGATTTATCCAAGCGTGAATTTCTAGTTTGTGTATCTTTGCGAAATAGCACATTGTATTTAGTGGGTCAAATCCCGGGTCTTGACCCTGCTTTTCAGAGATATATACTGAATAAGGGAAATAATCCGACTTATAATAAGCATCGGAGTGACTTCTTACATGGACAAATACTGCGTTGAAGCCCTTATTTTTTATATCTTTAAAAATTTTGTTGATATTTTGTGTAAATCCTGCTTCGGTTTTTTCTTTAAAATCAAGTTCATAACAGCTAAGCCAAACGCCTTTCAAAGTTGAATCCGGATTGTCAACAGGGCTATCATCTTCAATTTTGATGCTTTGATATGAACAAGAGGAAAGAAGTAAAAGACATAATAATATACAAAGAATTTTTTTCATTTAAAAACTTCTTTTATGCTTAGTATTTACTCCGACCATTCCGCCTATCATTGAAGATAAAGTAAAAACAATAAGTTTAATCAACGAAATAAGAGTCATTGCTTCGGTATTGACTGCAAAAGTAATGATTGTAGTTATAAAGAAAAAAATAATTCCGTTTAAAGCGCCTATTAAGAATCCTTTTTCCTTATATATTTTTGCAGCTATCATTCCGCCTACAAACGCGCCGATGCTCATACATATGATTGCCATAACCAATATTGCATCATCAGAAACATTTAAATTTGTCGCCGCAACTGCGCATATTACCGTTGCAATAATCGATGCTATTATTGAAATAATCAGTCCAAATAACAGAGGTTTAATCATCTTGTTATTTATAGATTTTGCAGAAAACAAAAAATCACTCCCGAACTCCTTTTTAATAAAAGGTATTCGTGAGTGATAATTTTTAGAACTAATTTTAAGCTTCGCCGCGATTTTCCTTGTCTTTTTTAGCTTTTTTAGCTTTAAGAGTTTCTTTCGGCTCAGCCTCTTTAGCAGAGAAGTTCTGCTGAATAGCCCATTTAGCAATTCTGATTTTTGAACGCTCAGGACCTGATTCAACAATGAAAGAATCTTCTTTAACTGCAACAACTTTACCAAAGATACCGCCGATAGTAAGAATTTCATTACCTACTTCAACGCTGTTTCTCATTTCTTCTTCCTGTTTCTGCTTTTTCTTATTAGGTCTGATCATAAAGAAGTACATAGCAGCAACAATGATTACAATGTAAACAACAAGAATAATAGTGCTTGAACCGGTATCGCCTGCAGCATTTGTGTTTGAAAGTAAGTTAAAAATCATAATTAATTACGCTCCTGTTTGTTTATTTCTTAACTATTTTATACTATCTTTATTAAAAAAGCAAGAGTTTTTATTAATTTTAATGATTAACAAATTGTAAAGATTAAAGAATTATGCAGATTAGTCCGCTACAACCTTCGTTTATAAGGCGTTCAAGCGTCTGAGAAAGGCGCAATCTTGCTTCATCAGGCAAACGCGCAAGTTTAGAGTGTAATCCGTCGTTTACAAGCTCGTTAAGTGATTTGCCGAATATATTTGAATCCCAAATTTTCAGAGGGTCTTCATCAAATTCGCTCATAAGTGACATAACAAGGTCTTCAGACTGCTTTTCGCTGCCTACGATTGGGCTGACCTCGGTTGAAATATTTGCTTTCATAAGGTGAATTGACGGCGCACTGGCCTTTAAACGCACACCGTATCGTCCGCCTTGTTTCATAATCTCGGGCGCTTCAAGTTTAAGTTCCTCAATAGTAGGCATTACAATGCCGTAGCCTGTAGCTTCAACTTGCTCTAACGCGTCTTTTATGCGGTCATAGTGCGATTTTGTAGCGGCAAGTGAACACATTATATCCATAAGCTCACGATCGTTTTTAACTGTCATACCTGATTTTTCGGATATAACATCATAGAATAGATTGCTTTGCAAATTAACTTTAAATTTAACACTGCCATTGCCGAGGTCTATATCGGCAAGAGTTGCTTCTTCGATTAAATCACAGTTGCATAAATTATCGGTCAATGAGTTGCAATCACTGATTTTCTCAATCATAGAAGAGTTTTCAGAAATTGTTTTAAAAATTGTCGATTTGATTTTATCATCCTTGCCGAGTGAATTTATCCATTTCGGAATATCAAACCTGATTTCTCTTACAGGGAAGCAGAAAAGTATTTTTGAGATTATTTCTCTTATTTTCAATTCATCAAGGTCAAGACAGTTTACAGGAAGAACAGGAACTGAGTATTTTTCGGTCAACTCACTGCACATTGATTTTACATTATCACTGTCGGGATACATGCAGTTCATCAAAACAATAAATGGTTTATTTATCTCTTTAAGTTCATTTATTACACGCTCCTCGGCTTCTTTGTACTCATCACGGTCGATATCGCTTATTGACCCATCTGTAGTGATAACAAGACCAATTGTTGAATGCTCGGTAATAACTTTTTTAGTGCCTATTTCAGCCGCCATATTAAATGGAATCGGCTCATCATACCAAGGAGTCATAACCATTCGCGGAGTTTCGTCTTCGATATAACCGATTGCGCTAGGCACTATGTATCCCACACAGTCTATTAATCTTACATTAAAACCTGCGTTATTATCGAGAGTAATATTCACCGCTTCTTCAGGAATAAATTTAGGCTCCGTTGTCATTATAGTTCTTCCTGCTGCAGACTGAGGCAGTTCATCGTTGGCACGTTCACGCTGAAAATCATCATTTATATTAGGTATAACTAGGTTATCCATAAACTTCTTAATAAAAGTGGATTTACCCGTTCTCACAGGACCAACTACACCGATATAAATATCTCCGCCTGTTCTTGTGGCAATGTCTTTGTATATTTTAGTATTTTCCATGTTAAATCCTCCGCTAAAAGTTCTTTTATTTGTAAAAGTTTATGCGGGGGATAAAAGTTATATGACAAGCAAAAGAAAACAGTCG